>NZ_JBOEQD010000003.1:0-248051 GCF_050689125.1 Rothia sp. L_38
ATGTCTGATGTAATTAATAATTTTATTTTTAGTTTTCACGCCGAATAGGAGTATTGTTCATGCCCCGCACCCACCTCGAACGTCCCCTCCAGCAAGACATCTGCGCCTACCTGGCTACTCACGGGTGGGTACACTCCCCCAACTCCGCAGGCTACGACGCCCAGCGCGCCCTCTACCCCGCCGACGTCCTCACCTGGCTACAAACCAGCGACCCCAAAAACTACGCCACCCTCATCAAACCCGGCACCGACCCCACCACCCGGCAGGCACAAGAAAACCGCCTACTCGACCGGCTCGTCACCAAACTCGCAACCCCAGAAGAACAAGGCGGCGGAACCCTCAACGTCCTACGCAAAGGCTTCAGCGTACCCGGCGCACGCCGCCCCTTCCACCTACTCGCCTACCCACCCCAAGACAACCGCAACCCCGAACTCACAGCCCTCTACCACAAGAACATCCTGCGAGTCGTCGAAGAAGTCTATTACAATCCAGCAAGTGAAAAAGCCCGTATAGACCTCGTGCTCTTCATCAACGGCCTACCCGTAGCCACCATCGAACTCAAAAGCGAATACACCCAAACCCTCCAAATCGCTATAAATCAATACCGCACCGACCGCGATCCAAAAACCTCACCCCTGCTCCAAGAACACCGCGGCGCCCTCGTCCACTTCGCCCTCTCCCAAGACGAAATCGCCATGACCACCAAATTGGCAGGGAAAGCAACCAACTTCCTCCCCTTCAACCGCGGAGCCAACGGCGGCGCAGGCAACCCCATCATCGACGGCAAACTCGCCACCAGCTACTTCTGGGAAGAAATCCTCGACCCCAACACCTGGATCACTATCCTCACCAAATTCATCTACACCAACCACCAAAAAATCACCGACCCCCTCACCGGCAAAACCACCCACAAAAGCCACATCAGATTCCCCCGCTACCACCAGTGGCGAGCCGTCACCAAACTCGTCCAAGCAGCCCGCGCCGAAGGCGCAGGGCAAAAATACCTGGTGCAGCACTCGGCGGGATCCGGCAAAACCGACTCCATCGCCTGGACAGCCCACCGGCTCTCCAACCTCCACACCCCAGACGGCGAGCGCGTCTTCGACTCCGTCATCGTCATCGCCGACCGGCAGGTACTCGACCAGCAGCTCCAGGACGCCATCGACCAGCCCGTCACCACAGCCGGCACCTTCCAGCCCATTACGCGCGGCAGCGGCGATTCCAAATCTAAGCAGCTCGTCGAGGCACTGACCACCGGGGTGCCCATCATCGGCGTCACCCTGCAAACCTTCCCCTTTGCCCTGGCAGAAATGACGAAGGAGGGCGGCCAGCTCGCCGGTAAGCACTTTGCGATTATTGCGGACGAGGCGCACTCCTCCCAGTCGGGTAAGGCAACCGATTCCATCAAGGAAATGCTCAACACCGAGATTGACGCCGGTATTGAAGAGTCAGACCCCGAAGCTGACCAGGTGGCCCTGACCAAGATGGCCCAGCGTGTGGTGGGCGAGGGCCACCAGGTGTCCTTCTTTGCCTTCACCGCAACGCCCAAGGCGAAGACCCTTGAGGTCTTTGGCCGACGGGCCGACGGCACCGGCCCCCACGAGCCCTTCGACCTCTACCCCATGAAGCAAGCCATTGAAGAGGGGCTTCATTCTTGACGTGCTCAAGAACTACACCACCTACCAGATGGCAGCCAAAATCGCCCAGAAAAACGAGGACAGCGGGGCAGACGAAGAAATCGACATCCGCAAGGGCACCAAGAGCCTCATCAACTTTGTGGAGCTGCACCCCACCAATGTTGCCTCCAAGGTAGCGGTGATTCTTGAGCACTTTGAGGGCCGAGTCAAGCAGGAACTCGGCGGTAAAGCCAAAGCCATGGTGGTGACGTCCTCACGTGCTGCAGCCGTGCGCTACCAGCGGGCTTTTGAAAAAGCTATCGCCGAGAAAGCCCTGCCCCTGAAGACACTGGTTGCTTTCTCCGGTGAACTGCCCGACCCCGACCTTGAGGTAGTGCCCGGGGTTGATACGCCCACCGTGACTGAGGCGTCCATGAACCCTGAGCTCAAAGGCAGGAACCTCGCTGAAGTCTTCAACCAGGACGGCCAGCATATTCTAATCGTGGCTAACAAGTACCAGACCGGCTTTGACCAGCCCCTTCTGGTTGCCATGTACGTGGATAAGAAGCTCTCGGGCATAACCGCCGTGCAGACCCTCTCCCGCCTCAACCGCCGCGCCGACGGCAAAGAGAACACCTACATTCTGGACTTCGTCAACGACCCCGAACAGATACGCGCCGCCTTCGCCGAGTACTACGAGGACGCCCGCATCGAGACCGAATCGGACCTCGACCTGGTTGCCAAACAGGTCGACAAGCTCGACGCGGCCGGTATCTACAACCGGGCAGATGTGGAACAGTTCTGGGAAAAGTGGGTTGCACCCGGTGCCCGGCAGGCGTCCTTTGACTCGCTCATTTCCATACCCGTGCAGCGGTTTGTGACGCGCTGGCGGGCAGCGCAGGAAGGCCTTGACGGTTCTGCTGACCGGGCCGCCCTTGAGGTACTGCTGGAGTTCCGCTCAACCCTCGCCCAGTACGTGAAGTCCTACGCCTTCTTCTCGCAAATCTTCAACTTCGGTGACCCCTACTACGAGAAACTCTCTGCCTTCGCTGACCTGCTTGCACGCAAGCTGCGCCGCTTTACCCTCGATGAGGTGTCGCCCGAGGTAGTGAACGTGGACGACATCGTACTCACCCACTACCGCCTCGAAAAGCTGCGGGAAGAGGAAGACTTGAAGCTCTCGTCCTCCCAGGCGGAGGGCCTACAGGGCATGACGGAGGCCGGCCTAGCCAGCATTCAGGAGCGCGAGCGCAAGGCCCGGTCCGAGCTGATTGAGAAAATTAATAAGTACTTCCACGGCCTTGATTTGAGTGACGAGCACCAGGTGGGTTTTGCGACCACCTTTGTGGCTGAGGCGGCCAAGGACGCCGGGCTCAAGCAAAGCGCCATGGCCAACACCAAGGTGGACTTCTACCATTCGAAGAACGTACGCGTTGGCCTGGCGAATAAGCTCTGGGACTACAGCTCAGATACAGCTGACCTGATTGACCACGTGCGCAAGCTACCCGCGGAGCAGTTCGTAGAGTTCATGCTCGACATGGGCCTGTACGAACTGCTGCGGGGCGAGAAGGTGGAGGAGCTGACTCCGTAAAAGGGGACCACCTTAGCGATCTTTGTATGCTGGTATAACTCCGACCATCGAATCGAAGTAGGCTATAACCTTATTAGAAATTGTTACGCGGTTTGGAATCAAGTTTCTCCCAGCATTCAAATGCAACATCGCATGTGGTAGGGTAAAGGTATCAGACACCGCCCACCTCTGTTACATGGAACCTCAAAGTTCTGCATGTATCATGTGGCGGTTTTCATTTTAAGTAGGTGCTTATGGCTGAAAAAGGGTTCCTAGACCACCCAGATCTCATCAACAGACTTGAGCAGCTGGGGATGCAAATCGACGATAAGACTAAAGCTGAAGCAGAGCTCAGAAGACTCGGCTACCACCGCACGAGCGGCTACAGATATCCCTTTAGAAAACTTCGAGAGCCCCTCACCGATGATCTCATCAAACGTAGAGAGTTCCGCCATGATGAGTTTGAAGCTGGCTCAAGGTTCGAAGACTCTATAGCGTTAGCAGATTTCGACACCAAACTACGTGCCGTCATTTTGACAGGTATCTTTGATTTAGAGGTAAGACTAAGAACCGCTATCGCCCATGTCATCGCAAAGAAAAATCCAAAAGGGCATCTTGAGATTTCATGCTTAGATTCCACAAAATGTTATGAACTTACTTCTTCTCGAGATCAAACAACCAAGTTTGAGGCTTGGAAAGCTCAGTACGAGAGCGCCAAAAAATCCAAAAATAATGACGATTTCATAGCGCACCATACGCTTGTCTACAAGACAGAAATTCCTGTGTGGGCAGCACTAGAAATTGTGTCCTTTGGAACCCTAATTCACTTTTATCTTTTGATGAAGGTAGAAGACCAAAATGATGTGGCAAGAAATTTCGGGGTTCGACAAGGCACCAAGTTTGGCTCCTGGCTACTTGCAATCATGGACTTAAGAAACGACTGCGCTCATGGTGCTAGAGTTTTCAATAAGAGCATGAAAAGGAATGTGTCTGTTCATTCAAACTCTTACTTCAAAAAATATTTAAAGCATATAGATAAGGAACTCCCTGCCGACAAAATATACATGCCGTGTGTCTTACTCGCCCATATGCTTAGATGCCATGAATCTGGCACTAACTGGCACAATACGTTCAAAACGCAGGTTAAAAAGTTACCCCAAATATATCTGCAAGAATTATCTGAACCGCTTATTACTGCCGAACGTAACATGGGTTTTCCTGGCAACTGGCAAGAATTAGAAATCTGGAATAACTAATATTCCGCATGGGCCTCTACGAACTGCTGCGGGGTGAGAAGGTGGAGGAACTGAGCCACTAGATATTGTGGGACATCTTAGAGAGCAAGCTCTCCGCCACCTGCTCCACGCCCAGGCGGTACTGTGCGGAATCACGATCTGCACGACGCACATCCGTTAAATCAAGAACAGCCCTACTCTGTTCCTCTGGAATCTTAGAGTTAGCAATCCACAGAACCGGCACAATATTCTTGCCGTCTAACACAGACAAGTCACCTATTTGCTTGACCCAGCGAGGCGTCACCAAAGCCAAGCCAACAAGGGGTACCTGCTCGTCAGCGTCCGCGCCCAGCGTATGAGTAAAATGTGCCGGATCATCATCCAAAACAAGCTCAACGCTCAAACCAGACAGACCCTCAACAGCATCAGCAACATCTTCAGCAAAGCCACGAATATTCCCTGCTAACGCAGAGCCCTCATCAGCCGCAGCGAAACTAGCAACGACACGCACATCAACATCGCCAGTTTTCTTAGAGGGCTCAAACTCTGCCCGTGGCTCTATCGCAGTTGCGCGCGCTCTGTTCATCAACCCCTGCCACAAACTAGCGTCCCACAAGGCGGCCAAGGGAAGAGCCCATATATTCTCGCCTAAAGGCACAGGCCGAGCCACATTACAAACGACGAAGCCCCGTGTAACCCTGTCACCATACAATTCTTGAAAGCTCTTCAACCCCTTCAAGAATTCAGGCTTTACACGCGCAGAAGCTTTCACTTCCACAGCAATGAGAGAACCTGCAGAATCACGCAAGACTACATCGACCTCAACGTCCTTGTTCTTAATCCGCTGTCGCCAATGGAATATATCCACACTACGCTCAGCCCATCCAGCATGGGCACGTACCTGCTGCATCACCAGTGTCTCAATCAGACGCCCTCGTACATCTGCATCAACTAACTGTGCATCACTCGTACTGACCAAAGACCGAGCGGATAAAGCCACATCTGCGGGGAAAAACTTAGCTGAAGACCGCAAAGACCTCTTTGAAGCCCGATGCAGGTTGGGGACCTCATATATCAAGAAACGTTTTTCGAGAGCGTCGAGATAAGAATCAACTGTGCGGCGGTCCATTGAGAGTTCTCTGCCCATTTCAGAGATATTTAGCTCTGAAGCAGGGTGCCTTAAAACATAAGCCAAAATCTCGTGTGCACGTACCTGATCAAACGACTCACCTGGCTTTACCCGCTGAGTTAGGATGCTTCTTATCCCCTCGTCAATAGCCAGGCCTAACGTTGAGGTCACTGAATTGCCAGCAAACCGACGATACTGGGGCATACCCCCTAAAACAATCGCGTCAGATTCAATATCCAGAGGTTGTGTTTGTTCCCCTGTAACCGGATTTGCATCAAATAGAGCATCTATCACAGACCACGGCTGCTGATGGGGAGAGTTGATTTCTGCCTCGCTTAAAGGCTCTAATGATACTCGTAAAGCCCTGCGTGCCAGAGGGTCAGTGCCGCCAAAGCCGCTTTGCCCGATGCTTGAAGAACCGGTAAGAACTAGACGAATTGAGTCCTGGTTCTCATCTAGAACCTGTTTCACAGCAACCGGCAGCTCAGGAACCAGCTGAGCTTCGTCGATTGCGCAGGGCCACTCTAAACCACGGAGCCAACCCACTGTATCAGCCTCAACCACTGCTCGCAGACCGGCATCAGCCATCGAATAAACTGCCTTCAGATGCCCCTCATGAGCCAGCTTGTTCACTAAGCTTGTCTTCCCCACTGCACGAGCGCCTTCGATAATCACGACAGGCGCAACAGCAAGCAGGTCAAGTATCTTGGGCTCAAGGAATCTGGGATAGAAGGTCATAGGTCAAATTGTACATTCGATGCACAAAATTTTGTACATAGGATGTACAAGTTGTTAAAAGTACTAGGTGGATTAGCTAATTCACCAAGGAAGCTCAGCACTGCCTTCATCTAAAGGCTCAAGCTGAGCTTGCACAATGCTCTCACGTACTTCAGGGATAGAACTAAGGTAAAGAGTTTCCTGAGTTGCTAGCCAATCATCTTCAGTAGTCATCATCAAGATGCTTTCCTAACGTACTTCGTACCCCGCCGCTCGGATTGCGTCCTTCACTTCCCCGATGCTGACCTCGCCGAAGTGGAAGATGGACGCTGCGAGGACGGCGTCCGCTCCTGCTTCTATGGCGGGTGGGAAGTGCTCGGCTGCGCCCGCGCCGCCCGAAGCAATTAGGGGTACGGTGACAACAGAGCGCACTGCGCGGATCATGGGCAGGTCAAAGCCGGCCTTAGTGCCGTCGGCGTCAATGGAGTTCAGCAGGATCTCGCCTACGCCGCGCTCCTGGGCCTCAGCAACCCATTCAAGAAGGTCAAGCCCGGTGGATGTACGGCCGCCGTGGGTGGTCACCTCATAGCCCGACGGAGTGGCGCTCGACTTCTTAGCGTCCGCCGAGAGCACCAGCACCTGGGAGCCAAACCGCTCGGTAATCTCGTTGATTACCTCGGGCCGGGCAATAGCGGCAGTGTTGATAGAGGCCTTATCGGCGCCGGTGCGTAGCAGGCGGTCGACGTCCTCAGCGGTGCGCACTCCCCCACCCACGGTCAGCGGAATAAAGACCTGCTCAGCGGTCGACGACACCACATCGAAGGTGGTCTGGCGGTCCGAAGAAGAGGCGGTGACGTCCAGGAAGGTCAGCTCATCGGCGCCCTCAGCGTTGTAGCGCTTGGCGAGTTCTACCGGGTCGCCAGCGTCGCGCAGACCCTCAAACTTGACGCCCTTAACCACGCGGCCGGCATCCACATCAAGACACGGAATAACACGAATGGCAACACCCACGGGCGCGCCCCCTTTCCTTGAAAGCAAAACTGAAGCGGCGGCGTCCGCCCATATCAGGGGCAAGGACGCCGCCGGGCAAGACTACAGGCGCGCAGCCTGAATAGCGGTCACGAGAATGCCACGGCCCCCAATGTCGTAGAGGGAATCCATGACCTTGTTGGCAGCCTTACGCGGCACCATAGAACGCACAGCCACCCAGCCCTCACGCGAGAGCGGCGAGATGGTCGGGGCTTCCAGGCCGGGGGTCAGGGTGGTGGCAGCCTTAAGGTTAGCCTCTTCGATGTTGTAGTCAATCATCACGTACTGGCGGGCAATCAGCACACCCTGCAGGCGGCGCTGGAGGCGCTCAAGACCGGCGTGGTCCTCAACGCCGGGGCGCTTAATGAGCAGGGCCTCGGAGCGCATAATCGGGTCGCCAAAAGGTTCCAGACCGGCTGCGCGCATGGTGTTGCCGGTTTCCACGACGTCGGCGATGGCGTCCGCAACGCCTAAACGAATCGAGGACTCAATAGCGCCATCCAGGCGCACCACCGACGCGTTGATACCGGAGCGTTCCAGGTAGTCGGTCAGCAGGCGCTTGTAGCTGGTGGCGATGCGCTTACCTTCAAGTTCAGACGGGTCGGAGTAGGTACCGGCGGGCCCTGCCAGGCGGAAGGTGGAGCGGGCAAAATCGAGCTTGAGCGCTTCCTCAGCGTGGGTGCCGGAGTCGAGCAGCAGGTCGCGGCCGGTGATACCGACGTCCAAGGTGCCCTCACCCACGTACACGGCGATGTCGCGGGGGCGCAGGTAGAAAAATTCAACCTCGTTGTCCTGGTCAACGAGCACCAGCTCGCGGGAGTCACGGCGCTGGAGGTAGCCAGCCTCGGTCAGCATGGTGATGGCAGCCTGAGAGAGCATGCCCTTGTTAGGAACTGCAACGCGCAGCATAGGTTTTTCCTTTGCAGTGATGGTTTAGAGGTACTTGTAGATATCTTCGGGAGTCAGTCCCTTGGCGATCATCATGCACTGCAAATGGTAAATCAGCTGTGAAGCCTCTTCAGCGAACTCGGCGTCTGATTGGAATTCAGCGGCCATCCAGACTTCCGCTGCTTCTTCTACGATTTTCTTGCCGATAAAGTGCACGCCTTTGTCGAGTTCCGCAACAGTGCCGGAACCCTCAGGGCGGGTTTCAGCCTTTTCGGCTAGCTCTGCGAATAGGGTTTCAAAGTTCTTCACGGTTTCTAGCGTACCGCTCTTTGATGCGCTGGCGTTACCGGGCAGGTTTAGATTTCATCTTTCGGTCACGCGCACAGGATGAGATGCGCGGACGGACGCCTGCCCTACCGCCAGCGGCAGGGCAGGAAGGCGGGCGTCGGCCGCTTACTTACAGGGTGCTATAAATCTTGTGGCGCGTACCCACCGGGAAATCGGCCGTAACGGTGAGGTCTGCACCTAGCGCTGCGAGGTATTTGTGCAGGGTTTTGATACTAACACTCTCGATATCCCCTTTTTCCATCTGGGAAATTCTTTTTTGGGAGACACCGATTTTTTCAGCCAGATCGGTCTGGGTCAGACCTAAATCTTTGCGAAGCTCCTGTAGCTGAAAAACACGAGCCTCAGCATGCATTTCATTCACTAGGTGCTGTAGGTCATGAGAATCGACTGGACGCATTTGTTTCAGTTCTTCAAGAGTTGTCATGGCGTTTCCTTAGGTACTCTTCATAGCGTTTCTCAGCAAGAGGGATATTCTGTTTGTACCATTTGTCCCATTGGCCGGTTTTGTCACCAGCTACCAACAGAATCGCCTGTTGCTCTGGATCAAAGATGAATAGAATTCTAATATTTTTTGCGTGGCCGCGGGGTCTTAGTTCTTTGAGGTTATGGAAAGACGAGCCGGCAATACGATCAATAAAGGGCCTGCCCCCATGAGGTCCTACAGACCCAAGGTATTCAAGCGCTGCAAGCACATGAAGATACTCCTGGCTAGGCAGTTCCATGAGCCAGTCTTGAACGAAACCTACTTCAACCGTCCACCCTTGCATAACGCCAGAATACTATAAATATATTCTATTGCATAGGTGAAGACAAAGTATAGCCCTCCTATCTTCGCTAAAGATAGGAGGGCGGGCGTCCGCTCATAACGTTTGGGGGCTTGCCTCTAGGTGTTAGAGCCCGCGCAGCGCCACCACGGTTTCCAGGGCCGCGGCCATTGCCTCGTAGCCCTTGTCTTCGGTGGAGCCGGGTAGGCCAGCGCGGTCCAGGCCCTGCTCTTCGGTATCGCAGGTCAGCACGCCGAAGCCGACAGGGGTTTTGGTCTCCACAGAAACCTTGGTCAGACCGCTGGTGGCGGCGTCGCAGACGTAATCGAAGTGCGGGGTGCCGCCGCGGATAACCACGCCCAGGGCGACGAGCGCATCGTACTTCTCGGCCAGGGTTGCGGCGGCTACCGGCAGTTCGAAGGTGCCGGGCACGCGCACGATGGTCGGTTCGATACCGGCGTCCGCTGCGGCGCGACGGGCACCGTTGAGCAGGCCGTCCATGATCTGGGTGTGCCAGGACGCCGCAATCACGGCGACCTTCAGACCTGCGGTGTCTGCGGGGTTGAGTTTAGGGGCGGGTGCTCCTGCTCCGCTCATGATGTTCTCCTTAAGGTTGGGTTTGGGGTAGGTACCAGCTAATTCAGAAATGACCACAAACTAGATGGGTTTTTCTGACTCAGATGGTACCTAGTTGAGGATGTGGCGCATACGGTCGCGTTTGGTGGCCAGGTAGCGCTCGTTCTCGGGTCTAGGGGCGATGATGTCGGGCACCAGCCCGGTCACCGTCACCCCCAGGTCGGTCAGGGCCTCGGCCTTGGCCGGGTTGTTGGTCAGCAGGCGCACGCGGGTCAGCCCGGCTGCCTTCAAGATGACGGACGCCTGGGTGTAGTCCCGCGCGTCGGCTGGGAAACCCAGGTGCAGGTTGGCGTCCAGGGTGTCGTCCCCGGCGTCTTGCAGGGCGTAGGCGCGGAGCTTATTGACCAGGCCGATGCCCCTGCCCTCGTGCCCGCGCAGATACAGCACCGAGCCGCCCAGCTCCTGCACGGTGGCTAGGGCTTTTTCTAGCTGGGGGCCGCAGTCGCAGCGGTAGGACCCCAACAGATCCCCGGTAGCGCATTCGGAGTGCAGCCGAACCAGGTGGTCCTGGCCGTCCCCACCGGCGGGGTGGGGGCGTCCGTCCGCACCCACGGCTGTGGCCAGCATGTGCTCGGTGCCGTCGGCAAACTCGTAGGCAGATACGGCGAAGGTGCCGTGAGGGGTGGGTACCAGTACCGGCTCGCTACTGGCTACGAGGGTGTTCTTATCGCTCACCGTCGCGCTCCTGCAGGTAGGTGACCAGGTCAGCGATGGAAATCATGGGCATGTTGTGCTGGGTGGCAAAGGCGCGGAGGGCGTCGAAGCGCATCATGGTGCCGTCGTCGTTTACGATTTCAGAGATAACACCAACGCCCGATAGACCTGCCAGCAGAGAAAGCTCGACGGCGGCTTCGGTGTGGCCGGGGCGCTGGCGCACTCCCCCGTCGACCGCTCGTAGGGGTAGGACGTGGCCGGGGCGGGTCAGGTCACCTGCAGAGGACGCCGGGTCGGCAAGTACCTGTACGGTACGGGCCCGGTCGGCGGCTGAGATGCCGGTGGTGACGCCGTCGCGGGCATCGCAGGTGACGGTGTAGGCGGTGCCCTTGGCATCCTCGTTCACTGCGACCATGGGCGGTAGGTTCAGGGCATCTGCCCGGGCGGCGCTCATAGGGGCGCAGATGACGCCGGAGGTGTAGCGGATGGTGAAGCCCATGAGTTCAGGGGTGGCGTGTTCGGCGGCGAAGATGATGTCGCCTTCGTTTTCACGGTCTTCGTCATCGACCACGACGACGGCCCCGCCCCGGGCAATTTCGGCAACTGCCCGATCGATGGTGTCGAGGGCGGCGGCGCGGTGTTCCCAGCCACCAGCGCTACCGGTGGGGGTAACGCTCAGGCCGGCAACCGAGCCCGATACCGCCAGAATACGCTGCACGTACTTGGCGAGGGCGTCGGTTTCGAGGTTGACGGTATCACCCACGGTTAGCTCACCTAGGGTGGTGGCTTCTAGTGTTGCGGGGATCAGACCTACCTCGAACCAGTGGGTGTCGGCCTGCGGGTGGGATACGGCGGTGACGGTCAGCGACGCACCCGACACAGTAATAGAGCCTTTCTCGGTGAGGTGGGCTGCCATATCCCGCGGCACGCGCACGCGCACGGTACGCCAGGATTCATGGTCTTCAACCTTGACCACGGTGCCGAGCCCGTCCACGTGACCCTGCACGACGTGACCGTCAAAGCGGCCGTCCGCTGGCATGCAGCGCTCAAGGTTGACGCGCGCACCAGGGGCCAGCTGCCCCAGGTTAGTGCGGCGCAGGGTTTCACCCATCATGTCGGCAGCGAAGTAGCCCTCGGCCAGTTGGCGGGTGCAGGTGGCGGTTAGGCAGACGCCGTTGACGGCCAGGGAGCCACCGTGCTCAAGATCGTCAATGAGCGAGCCCGCCTTGATGGTAACGACAGCTGACTCAGCCCGCCCCTCAGAATCGAGTACGGGTTCTATGGATTCTACGGTGCCGGTTGCGGCAATGATTCCGGTAAACATATGAAGTCTTTCAAAACTTATGAGATTTTCTGTGGGATAGGATGCGCGACAGGCTCACGCTCGCTGCCGACCCTCTCGCTGGTTCGCTAGCGCTCACAAGCGATTCACGCCAGCCCCGAGCCAGCAGCTTCGCTGTGAGCCTGCCCCGCCTCCCAAAATCTCTACGGAGCAGGTACAAACCGAGTGCGGACGTCCGCTCCCAAGATTTGCACTGCTGGGTGGTGGGTGAGGTGGTCGAGGTGCCAATGCGCTGCCTGGCTCAGGCTGCTCACGCCGAGGTCGCCAAGGGCTGGTTTTCCTGCGCCGAGCAGCAGGGGTGCCCGGTACCAGTAGAGTTCGTCGACGAGGTTGGTGCGGATGAGGGCGGTGATGAGGGTGGGGCCGCCTTCGACCATGAGGTGGCGCACTCCCCTGGCGTGTAGGTCGGTGAGTACGCTGGTGAGGTCGTGGGTTCGGTAGTGCAGGGCACTGCCCTCTACTACAGAACGGGCCAGGTGGCTACCCTCTAGCAAAGCGTTTTCCCCCACCACCACGCGCAGGGGCTGGTGCTCGGTGAGCTGCCCGGTGCCCGTCCTTGCGGTGAGTTGGGGGTTATCGGCCTGTACGGTGCCGGTGCCGACCATGATGGCGTCGGCGCGGGCGCGCAGGGCGTGGCCGTCGGCGCGGGCTTCTTCCCCGGTGATCCACTGGCTTGTTCCGTCGGCGGCTGCGATGTAGCCGTCGAGGGAGCTTGCGATTTTGGCGGTGACGAAAGGACGCTTCTCGGTAGCTGCTGTGAACCAGCGGGCGTTGAGGGCGTAGGCGTCATCTTCCAACAGTCCGCCACGAACAGCTATGCCCTGCGAGCGCAGATAGGCTGCTCCCCCGGCGGCGTCGTCGGTGGTGTCGGCGTAGGCGTAGGTGACCTCAGCGATACCGGCCTCGGCTATAGCAACTGAGCAGGGTCCGGTGCGGCCGGTGTGGTTGCAGGGCTCTAGGGTGACGAACATGCGGGCCCCGTGGACGTCGATGCCGGCGGCACGGGCTTGGGCGAGGGCGTCGGCTTCAGCGTGGGGTGTGCCGGCGCCGCGGTGCCAGCCGGTGGCAAGGAGCTGCCCGGTGGCGTCCACAATTACTGCCCCGACTAGGGGGTTAGCCCCGCGCACGCCCTTGCGGGCCTTATCGAGGGCAAGGCCCATTGCCTGGGTGTCGGTAAGGATTGCCATGATTAGCGTACGTCGACGGTGGGGTCGGGGAAGGCTGTTTCGACCTCAACCTTGCCCATTTCGCGGTTGCGGGTGCGCCACCAGACGAAGAAGCCGGTGAGGGTGAAGGCCCCGTAGAAGAGGTACATGAAGGCGCTGGCGTAGTAGCCTGCTGACCAGAGCAGGGGCACGCCGACCACGTCCACGGCGACCCAGACCAGCCAGAACTCTACCCAGCCCTTAGCCATACCGTAGGTGGCGAGTAGGGAGCCGGTGAAGATCCAGGCGTCTGACCAGACCGGCTCGTAGGAGCCCAGGGCGCGGAAGATGGGGGTCAAGGCGCCGGTGCCGACCAGCATGAAGGCGACCATGAAAGCTCGTTCGCGCCAGCTTGCCCACTGGGGTATCACTGCTGCCTGGCCTGCGTCGCCGGTCTTGCGGGTTTGGTTCCAGCGGTACCAGCCCCAGACGGAAACGGCGATAAACATGATCTGGCGGCCTGCCTGCCCCAAAAGGTTAGCGGTACCGTAGGTTGACCCGAAGAGGGTACCCAAAAAGACAGTGAGTAGAAGCAGGTTGCCGAGAATGCCGACAGGCCAGGCCCAGACTTTGCGGCGCATACCGCCGAGGGCTGATAGTAGGCCGAAGATGTTGCCAAGGACTTCGCGCACCAAGAGGGACTGGTTTTCGCCAATCGCAATTTGAGCGTCGAAGAGCCACCGCAAGAAATCCATAAAAAACTCCCAAAGCGAGTGGCTCCGGGAGAACAAATCGAGGGTACCCGGTCTGTGCGGGGCCGTGGGTGGCGTCGGTGAGGACGCCGGTGGGCCAGGCAGTCGGGTACGGCAGGTGCCGCGGGGGCACCTTACGGTTTGCTCGTGCTACCTTCCATCCAGACTGTACTGTCTGCCAAGGAATTCCACCTTGCAGGTATCGGGCACGTGGATGTGCCGTCAATTAGCGGGCTGTCACCGCAGGTTCGGATTTTCACCGGGTCCCGGAGCACGATATTTTTCTTTTACTCTTCAAGTTATAGCACGGTAGGCGGCTGTAACCGTCATATTGTGACTTATTCCCGCTATCTGGTCGGGCGCGAGGCCTTCCCCGAAGCCCTTACTGATAAAGTCAGTTTGACCTTATTCCCTGCCCCCTGAGCCCCATGACTTCCCCGCACCAGAACCAGCCCCGGGCGTCCGCACCCGGCCACCGCGCTACCGCCACGACTGCCGACGCCCTCAACACCGACTCCCTGAATGCCGAACAGCTCACCGCCACCCTCGACCAGCTGCCAGTCACCCGCCGTCACGCCCGCCTACTGGGGGTAACGGGTATCGGCTGGGCCCTGGACGCCATGGACATCGGCCTCATTTCCTTCGTCATGGCTGCCCTGATTGCCCACTGGGGTATTAGCTCGGGGCAGGCATCGCTGTTGGGCTCTATCGGGTTTTTGGGCATGGCGATTGGTGCCACCCTGGGCGGGCGTCTATCGGATAGGTTTGGGCGGCGCGCAATCTTTGCCGGCACGCTTCTGGTCTACGGGCTGGCTACCGGTTTTTCTGCCCTCGCTACGACCTTCACCGTTCTGCTGGTGTTGCGTTTCATCGTGGGGTTGGGGCTCGGCGCTGAGCTGCCGGTAGCCTCCACCTATATTTCTGAGTTTGCCCCGCAGGCTGTGCGCGGGCGCATGGTCGTTGTCCTTGAAGCCTTCTGGGCGGTTGGCTGGATCCTCGCTGCCCTCATCGGCACCTTCGTCGTGAGCCGCTCCGAGGACGGCTGGCGCTGGGCTCTTGCCATCGGCTGCGTCCCTGCCTTCTACGCCCTGGTGGTGCGGTGGGGGCTCCCCGAATCGGTGCGCTTTCTCACCCGACGCGGCGACCTTACCCGCGCCCGGTCCGTGGTCGCTGGTTTCGCTACCTCCCCGCCCTTGCGGGCAGAAGCTGCGCGGACGCCGTCCGCCCCTGCCGCTACCGCTACCGGGCAGGCTTCAGCCGAGCTGACTCGGGCAACCTCCATCTGGTCAGCGGCGCTACGCCGCCGCACCCTTGCCTTCTGGGCCATCTGGTTCTGCATCAACCTTGCCTACTACGGGGCTTTTATCTGGATTCCCTCGCTACTGATCCAGCAGGGCTTTAGCCTGGTTAGCTCCTTTACCTTCACCCTGATCATGACCCTGGCCCAGCTACCGGGCTATGCGGTGAGCGCCTGGCTCATTGAGCGCTGGGGCAGGCGTTCTACCCTGGCTACTTTTTTGCTGGGCTCCGCGCTGGCCGCGGTAGCCTACGGCCTATCCAGCGAGGTCTGGGCGCTGGTGGCCAGCGGCTGCCTACTCTCCTTCTTCAACCTGGGTGCCTGGGGTGCCCTCTACGCTATTGGCCCCGAGCTGTACCCGGGGCATCTGCGCGGTTCGGGCACCGGTGCTGCGGCCGGGTTCGGGCGGCTTGCCTCAATTACAGCTCCCCTGCTGGTGCCCGCCCTGCTACCGCTGGTGGGTGTAACCGGTCTCTTTGTACTCTTCGCCCTTGCCTTCTGCACAGCAGCTGGCGCAACCTTCCTGCTGCCTGAAACTCGGGGCAGGCAGCTGGCCTAAGGCACCTGCGCTGGCGAGAGTCGTTAGACTTGAGGGGAAACAAACAAGATTTCGACCCTAAGGTGAGCTGTGTCTGACGCGAAACCCGCCAATATTCAAAAACGTGATACCACCTTCAAGCAGGAGCACGGTGCCGTAGCGCACCTGGTCAAGCGCAAGCCCGAGCAGGCTGTCGCCCGCGCTGTGAAGGGCGCCCAGAAACTGCTGGACGAGGGCCAGGGCAAGCAGGCCCTGAACGTACTGACCCTAGCCAAGCCCGTACTGGTTGCCGAGTCTAAGGACGCCGTAACCTACTACACCATGCTGGCCACCATCCACCGCTCTATGGGCAACGAGCAGGCTGCCGAGCGGGCCGAGAAGAACCTGGCCTAAGGCTCACTAGCTGCCGGGGAGCCGGTTCAGCAGCTCCTTCACAAAGGCCTCGTTATCGGCATCCCCAGCGGCGGCGTAGTGCTGCGCCGACCGCACCAGGTAGCCCTGGGCGGCGTCCGCGTCCCCGCCTTGAGCTGTGACCAGGGCAAGCAGCTGGTAGGTCTCGGCGAGAAAAGCCTGGTCGCCCAGCTCCTCAGCAAAACCGAGGGCTTCGCTGAGCAGGGGGCGGGCAGCATCCGTATCCCCCACCGCCAGCAACCCTTGAGCCTGGGCATTGCGCACGTGCATAAGCTGAACCGTGTGCTTGCCCGCGGCGTACAGCTCGTACGCCTGGACCAGATAGCCCTGGGCACCAGCTTCATCCTGGGCCTGCCGGGCAAGCCCCGCCAGGGCCACCAGGTTATGGGCTTGCCCCTCGGCATTCCCCTGAGCTTCATAGCCGCGCAGCCCCTGGGTGTACCAGGTTTTGGAGCGCTCAAAGTCGCCCAGTTCAGCGTGCAGGGAACCCACCTCGGTGGCGAAGTCGGGCAGCTGCTCGGCATCAGGTTTAGCATCGGCCAGCAGGGCGTGGGCGCGCGTAACTTCTGTGAGAGCTGGCGCGAGATTCCCCAGGTCGCGGTTGACCTCGCTCAAAATCTTCAAGGCAAGAATCTGCCCGAAGACTTCACCGGCACTCTCAAAACCACCGGCGGCGGTCTGCAGGGCGGGCAGGGCGTCGGCCAATTGCCCGGCAGCGATGAGCTCCTGGGCACGGGCTAGCTCGCGGTCGGCTTCTTCAAGGGGAGTTAGGTTCTGGGTCATGGCGTCCTAGTGGGTGTGGGCGGACGCGGCAGCCCGGCGCAGGCCCGCGATAGCGGCTTCGAGGTCGTCCGCACCGTAGACAGACGAACCAGCTACAAAGCAGGTGGCACCGGCCTCGGCCGCCCGCACAATTGTTTCTTCGGTGATACCACCGTCAACCTGCAAAATCACCTCAGTCCCTGAGCCCTCAATGGCGGCGGCTGCCCGCTTAATCTTGGGAAGGGTGACGTCGAGGAAGGCCTGGCCGCCGAAGCCCGGTTCAACGGTCATAATCAGGAGCATGTCCAGTTCGCTGAGCATATCCATGTAGGGTTCAACGCCGGTGGCAGGGCGCAGGGCCATGCCCGCCTTAGCACCGCTTTCACGCAGGGTGCGAGCCAGTTTGATGGGAGCGATAGCGGCCTCGGCGTGGAAGGTCACCGACTCGCAACCAACCTCAGCGTAGGCAGGGGCCCAACGGTCGGCGTCCTCAATCATCAGGTGTACGTCAAAGGGAATGGGCGAGACCTCTTTGAGGCGCTTCACGACGGGCAGCCCCCAGGTCAGGTTGGGAACGAAGTGGCCATCCATCACATCAATGTGGGCGGCGTCAGCGGTCGAGATAGCGGTGAGCTCCTCCCCCAGCCGGGAGAAGTCAGCGCTCAAAATGGAAGGGTTAATCAGGCAGGTCATGGGGGTCCTTTCGTTGCCGGTCTTATACCCATCGTAGTGCCGAGAAGGCACAGGGCGCAGAAAGCAAGGCCCGTCACAGTCCAACTGGTGGTTTTGGGGGCTAGCGAATAAGCCGGGCAGACTAAACTTTGTACGGTCTTTTACATACTTATTCAAAGGTTTGGATTATATGAACTCGGTTCTGCTTGCGGTCCTGGTCATGCTCGTCCTCTCCGCAGTACGCGTCCACGTCGTCCTGGCGCTCTTCATCGGAGCTCTCGTGGGTGGTCTTGTGGGCGGGCTCGGACTGGACGGCACCATGGTCGCCTACCAGGAGGGGCTCTCCGGCGGCGCTATGCTGGCGCTCTCCTACGCCCTGCTCGGTGCTTTCGCCATGGCAGTTTCAAGCTCGGGCCTGCCCCAGCTCATCGCCAACGGCATCATTGCCAAGGTCGGCTCAGAAAGCTCAGAGACCAACCATCGCATCGAATACACCGTCAAGTGGCTGCTACTGGCCGGTATTCTGGCCATGTCGATTATGTCGCAGAACCTGATTCCCGTTCATATCGCCTTCATTCCGCTGATTATTCCGCCCCTGCTGGCCGTCTTTAACCGCCTGAAGCTAGACCGCAGACTCATTGCCTGCGTGCTCACCTTCGGCCTGGTCACCACCTACATGTACGTGCCCGTAGGCTTCGGCGCGATTTTCTTGAACGATATTCTGCTAGGCAACATCAAACTAGCCGGTATGGATACCAGCGGCATCAACGTCATGACCGCCATGGCTATCCCCGCCATGGGCATGGTCGTTGGTCTACTAATTGCGGTCTTCTTCAGCTACCGCAAACCCCGCGCCTACCAGACCGTTGAGCTGGCGCCCACTGAAACCGTGACCACCGAGGTCAAGAAGTTCAACGTGGTCGTCGCTATCATCGCTATTGTTGCAACCTTCGTGGTTCAGGTAGTCATGCAGTCCATGGGTACCGAGGCTAACTCCCTGTTGGTCGGTGCCCTGGTGGGTCTGACCATCTTCATGGTGACCGGTGCGGTCAAGTGGAAGGAGGCCGACGACGTCTTCACCGCGGGTATGCGCATGATGGCCCTGATCGGCTTCATCATGATCTCTGCCCAGGGTTTCGCTGCGGTCATGGATGCCACCGGCGACGTTGACCCCCTGGTGACCACCGTGGCTGACCTCTTCGCGGGCAACAAGGCGGCAGCTGCCATGGCCATGCTGGTGGTGGGCCTAATTGTGACGATGGGTATCGGCTCGTCCTTCTCTACCCTGCCCATCATCACCACCATCTACGTGCCCCTCTGCCTGGCCCTGGGCTTCTCGCCCCTGGCTACGGTTTCTATTATCGGTACCGCAGGTGCCCTGGGCGATGCGGGCTCCCCCGCCTCCGACTCCACCCTGGGCCCCACCGCCGGTTTGAACGTGGACGGCCAGCACGACCACATCCGTGATTCGGTGATTCCCACCTTCATCCACTACAACATCCCCCTGTTGATTGCAGGTTGGGTAGCGGCGATGGTTCTCTAGCACCCCAAAAGGACCAGGTAAATCAGAAAAGACCACCTCATTGGTGGTCTTTTCTGATTTTCCTGGTACCTAGTGTTGTGGGGAGCCTAGTTCTTGCGGAAGAGGGCGAAGAACATGGCGTCGGTGCCGTGGATGTGCGGCCAGAGCTGGGCGGTCGTAGCACCTTCAGCTAGGGTTGCGCCCTTGGGGGCCTCCGGAGTGAAGGCCGGGTCAAGTTCACCCGATAGAGCGGACGCCCCCGCCTCGTCCTTGCGGGCAACTGCGCGTAGAGCTGCTCCGGAGTCCAGCAGGGTCACATCGACCTTGCGCAGAATATCGTGCACGATGCTCTGAGTTTCAGCGGTGTGGGGTGAGCAGGTCACGTAGGCGATGAGGCCGCCAGGGCGGGTCACCGAGGCAGCTGCCTTAAACAGATCTAGTTGCAGGGGCAGTAATTCGGCTATATCGCGGGGGCTCTTACGCCAGCGGGCTTCGGGGCGGCGGCGCAGGGCACCCAGGCCGGAGCAGGGCACATCGACCATCACGCGGTCAAAGCGCACATCGGCAGGCATACCCTCGGGCAGGTTTGAACCCCCAGCTACAGTTCGGGCGATCTGACGGCCGTCACCGGCCACCACAGAATAG
Source organism: Rothia sp. L_38 (assembly GCF_050689125.1). Classification (NCBI taxonomy): domain Bacteria; kingdom Bacillati; phylum Actinomycetota; class Actinomycetes; order Micrococcales; family Micrococcaceae; genus Rothia; species Rothia sp. L_38. The sequence continues at coordinate 19,673 of NZ_JBOEQD010000003.1, forward strand.
GTTCCGGACGGCAGCGGGGCCAGGGAGCGACGCACCAGTTCAGCTCGGTGGTCAGCGGCTTCATTCGCCAGCAGGCGGGCACCACGCTGGGCGCCCAGGGCACCGAGCAGGGCGGCCTTACCACCGGGGCCGGCGCAGAGGTCAAGCCAGTTGCTGTCGCTGCCCTCAAGGGGAGCGTCAGCCAGGGCGCGGGCAACCAGCTGGGAGCCGGCGTCCTGGGCACGAACGGTACCCTCCCGCACCGATTCAAGGCGGGCAAGGTCGCCTGCCGAGTAGAGGGCGGAACCCTCAACCAGGGGGCCGTCCTCGGCACCGGCGGCACGGGCTTCGTCCAGGGTTCCCAGGCCAGGCAGGGCAACCAGGTTGACCACGGGTGAGGCGTTGTCGGCGTCCAACAGGGCCTCAACCTCGCCGGGGGTCCGGCCGTGGGCAGCCAGAGCCTGACGGAAGGAGCGCACCACCCAGGCCGGGTGAGACTTCTCAAGGGCCAGACGGGTGAGCTCGTCGGGGGCTTCCTCGGCGATAAGGGTGTACCAGTCTTCGGGGGTTCGCTCAGAAACCCTGCGCAGTACCGCGTTCACAAAGTTAGCCGGGCCGGTGCCGATCTCGGCGCGGGCCAGGGCAACCGTCTGGTTGAGGGCGGCGTGGTCGGGCACGCGCATGGCCACCAGCTGGTGGACGCCCAGGCGCAGCACCAGCAGAATCTTGGTACCGATTTTCTCCACCGGGCGGTCAACGCAGTGGGCCAAAATCGCGTCGTAGGTGCCCTGGTTACGCAGGGTGCCGTAGGTCAGCTCGGTGGCAAAGCCAGCGTCGCGGGCATCAAGCCGGGCAGAGCGAATCGCCTTGGGCAGCACCAAGTTAGCGTAGGAGTCTTCCAGGGCAACAGCGCTTAGCACCTCGAAGGCGACTGCACGGGCTCTATCTGCTGTGCGGGCACGCTGGGAGGGAGCGGACGCCGAAAACGCCCGATCCTTCACCGCTTTACGGTTGCGCTCGTGCCCCTTGGAGTTACGGCGGGTCTCTCCCCCACCACCTTGCTTGGCCTGGGGCTTACCACCGGGGTTGCGGTTACCGCGGGAGCCACGGGGGTTAGGGGTGCCCCCGGGCTGCCCCTGCTGGGTGCGGTCATCGCGCTTGCGAGCCCCGCTGCGGCCCTGGCCAGCCCGGTTAGCACCGGATCGGTTAGCCCCCGCCCGGCCCTTGCCGCCGTTCGAGCGTCCGCCTGCTCCGCGTCCACCTGCGTTCATGCTCATACCAGCACCACTTTCCCTTCTGCCAGGGCGGTGCCCTGACCGCGCGCCCAGTCGGCGGCGTTCATCATTTTCTTACCAGCAGGCTGCACCTGGGTCAGTTCTAGAGCACCGTCGGCGCAGGTGACGGCCACCTTTTTACCGGCCCAGAAGAGGGTTCCGGGCTCTCCCACAGGCTGCGCCTGGCTGGTCTTGGCCATGCCGAGTTTGAAGCGGGCCCCATCCAGTTCTGCCCAGGCCCCGGGTTCGGGGGTCACACCGCGCAGCTGAGCAATAATATCAGCGCAGGAACGGGCAAAATCCACCTTGCCATCTGCAATGGTGAGCTTAGCTGCGTGGGTAGCTTCCCCGGCCTGGGGGGTGCCGGTAGCACCGGCGGCAATATCGTCAAAGGTAGCAGCCAGCAGGGCGCCGCCGGTCGAAGCCAGGCGGTTGAGCATATCCCCGGCAGTATCGAGTTCCCCCACCGTGGCCGATTCGGACCGGAAAACCGGGCCGGTATCAAGACCGGCATCAATACGGAAGGTGTTGGAGAAAATCTCGGTCTCCCCCGCCATTAGGGCCCGCTGCACAGGAGCTGCCCCGCGCCAGGCAGGTAGCTGCGAGAAGTGCAGGTTAATCCAGCCCTGGGGCAGCAGGTCGAGGGCGCTCTGCGGCAGCAGGACGCCAAAGGCCACCACCGCCGCAATATCGGCACCCAGCTGCGCGACGGCGTCCGCAACCTCATCGGACCAGCGGTTGGCCTTGATGATGGGCAGGCCCAGCTCCTGGGCGCGGGCTGCCACCGGGGACGGGGTCAGCACCCGCTTGCGCCCGACGGGGGCGTCCTCGCGGGTGAGCACCCCCACCACCTCATAGCCCGCCTCAAGCAGGCCGTTCAGGGGCGCGACGGCGACCTCCGGGGTACCGGCGTAGAGAACCTTCATGCTTACCTTTCCACTCAAACTTAAGAACCAGCAGGTTTAGATGCCAAAAGCGCCGGGCTTCTTGCCGGCAGGCTGCTGGGCCCCGCCGGTCGGGCTAGCCGCACCGAAGGAACCGCCCAGGGCACCAAAGCCCGATGACGTCTTGGCAGCTCGTTCACCCTGAACAGCGGCGGCAACCTGGTTGTAGTCAGCCTGGCGAATCTTGCGCCAGATATTTTTCTTGTCTTCGCCCTCAACCCGGTCGATGAACATGGTGCCGTAGAGGTGGTCGGTTTCATGCTGAAGCATGCGGGCAAAGAGCCCCTCACCCTCGTAGACCACCGGCTCGCCCTTGCAGTTCACGCCGGTAACCCGTGCCCAGTTCTTACGCGGGGTGGCGGCAGACAGGCCGGGGACCGACAGGCAGCCCTCGCCACCCTCCTGGGGTTCGTCGCCTACCTCAAGCACGGGGTTGATGAGGTGCCCCTCACGGCCGTCAATATTGCCGAAGGTAAAGATGCGCTTAGAGATACCCACCTGGGGCCCAGCTAAACCTACGCCCTCTACGTCGTACATGGTTTCGAGCATGTCGGCCACCAGTTTTTCAAGGTCGGCGTCGAATACGGTGATGTCGTCGCACTCGGTGCGCAGAACGGGGTCGCCTACAGTGCGAATGGGCAGAATAGTCATGCTTCTCTTTCTCGTCGGTGAGGTTAGGACGCCGCTGCGTCGGGTAAATCTGTACCGGTAGCAAGCGGGGGCGGCACCACCGGCATGAGGGAATCTTCAGGAGTTTCTGAGAGGTCGCGGTTGAGATCCCAGACCCGTTTGAGGGCGCAGAACTTGTACCAGTTGCGCTCTAACACCTGGGGGTTGGCCTGCTGGGGTACCACCTGGGTCTCGCCCAGGGCTACGCCCATCAAAATGCTTGCGCCCCCGTGCTTCCAGGGTTCCCAGGTACCGTGCTCGGCGTCGATGAGGGCTTCTTCAGCCTTGACCCCGGCGACCAGCTGCATGACGACCTTGTCATCGAGCGGCTTCACCCGCCCCTTCCGGTCGGTTCCCTTGGTCTTGTAGTCAATGATGCAGGTGTGCCCGGCTATCTCGGCCACCAGGTCGAGGGTGCCCGCGTAACCAACCGTCTCGTTCCAGATGGTGACTTCGGTAGCCAGGGGCTTGGGCCGGTAGAGTTCCCACCACTCATCGAAGCGGTCGGCGTAGGCCTGCTCGCCGTGGGCAATGAGGTTCTCCCGGTAGCCCTCAACTTCGTGGGGCAGCCCCATGGCGCGCAGGGCAACCTGCTCTGCATAGTTGTGCACGCGGTCCCCCCGCGCCGCCGCTGCGTCGCGGTAGCGCTCCGAGGCGGCTGCGGCGTCCCGAATCACCGCGAATTTAAGCCCGGCCGAGCTAGAAGCCCGGTAGGAACGCTGGTCTTCCAGGGCGGCCTTGGCTGCCATGTAGCCGTGCCAGCCCGAGAGGTCGTTAGCCTGCTGCCCAATCACCGTGGTAATCGAGGGAACCAGTAGCTCCCCGCCGACCGTGCGCGCGTACATGCGACCGTGCTCGGTTGCTGACGCTAGCATGGGTGTGGTCACGCGGCCGTCCTGACGTCGGGAGAAAAATCGAAAAGCGCCCAGCCTTCACAGCGTATCTGGCGCTCTATCGATTATACGCACCTCTCTTCCCGGGCACGAGAGGGCGGGCGGGTTAGACCGCTTACCCTAGCTCCACTGGCGGGCACCGGCCTCAGCCGCCCCCATAGACTCGACAATCTGCTGGACGCGGGCATTGGACTGCCGAGCGTAGTCTTCATCAACACAGTCGGAGGCAGGACGGCTGGGTGAGGTAATGCAGTAACGGTAGGCAGGGTCATCGACCATGGTGCTAGAAACCCAGCGGAAATCGCGCACCTGCCAGGTGCCGTCCTCCCCTCGCTCAAAAATAGGGTTGACCATAATTCCCTCGTTATTGGCAACGTAAGAGGGTGAGAGCTCGGTGAGGTTGTTCCCCATGCCGTAGACAATCCAGGTTCCCTTGTAGTGTTCAATGGGCTGCACAGCGTGGGCGTGCTGGCCCACGATCAGGTCGAACTCCCCTGAATCAACGAGAGCGTGTGCCACCTCGACCTGCTGGGCAGAGGGTTCATGCACGTACTCATCGCCAGCATGCATGTTGGCAATGACCAGGTCAGCGCCCTCTTCGCGGGCACGGGCAGCCTTAGCAATCATGGCTTCTGAGTCGAGCATATCGACCTGCCAGGGGTGTTCAGGCACATTTCCATTGAGCCCGTAGGTGCCGGTAATCATGGCTACCTTCGCACCGTTGGCAGTAGTGAAAATATCGGGCTGGGATGCCTCTTCTTCGGTGAGAGAGGTACCGGTAACACCCATACCGGCCGCCTCAACCGCACGGTAGGTACGCTCTAGCCCCTCAGTACTCTGGTCGAACGAATGGTTAGAGGCCGTCATACAGACATCCCACCCGGTATCCGCTGCGGCTGTCAAAATCTGGGGCGGCACATTGAAGTTGGGGTAACCAAAAAAGGGGCCATCCGCATCGGCGACCACTGTTTCCATCTGGCAGACCGCCAAGTCAGCACGGTCTAGGTAGGGGCGCTGTTCGCTGATCAGGGGTGTGAAGTCCAGGCCTGTGTTCCCAGCTGCCGCCGCGTCAGCCTCTGCCTGGTCCCAGAGCATATTGTGCATCAGAAAATCACCGGTAAATAGCAGGGAGACGCAATCCGCCTCGCCGCAGGCCCCGCCGGCGGCTGAAGCGGTCAGGGTACCCGATTCGCTGGTCTGCCCTGCCTCTGCGCGTGCCACCTGCCCTTGCCCGTCCTGCTGAGCGGCGGCGTCCGCCCCGCTACTTTCCGTCGTCTGCGAGCTACAACCTGCCAGGGCCAGGGTGCTCAGACAGAGGAAGGCAAAGAGACGACGGTGCACGGTGGGGTCCTTTCAGCAGGGGTGTTACCACCACAACCCTACCTAAAAGTGCCGCAGGGCACATATTGTTACCAAATGTCTACGCCTGCCAGGGCGTAGGTTGAAGCCCCACCCTGCAACTCGATGGACGTTACCGTAGCCCCCTGCAGCTCCTTGGGCAGAGCCAGGCGAGCAGTCGAGGGCATGTAGTAGCCGTCGCTATAGTCCGTCACCCGACCGGCAATGGCCGGGGTGCTGGCGGGCAGGGTCTCGGTGTGGCGCCCGCGGTCGGTGGTGATGGTGACCTGCAAGCCCTGCTGGTCGGCGGGCGCTCCGAAGGGCATGAGGTGCAGGGCCAGGGCATCGGCTGCGGGCCAGGAGCCTGTCAGGGTGGTGTGGGTAAAGGTCAGCAGCGGTACGGTGGATTCAGCCACACCAGCCTGGGGCTCGTGGCAGGCGGACGCCCCCGCGGCAGCTACCACGTTCTCGGGCAGGGTGCAGAGGGTTGAGTCCCCACTGTGGGTAAGGTCAAGAGCCGTTAGCCTGGTTGCCTCGGGGCGGTGGGTGGCCGCCAGCCAGCGGGTGGGCAGGCCAGCAAGCTCTTGAGGGAAGGAGGTGGGCAGGGCGGCGGACGAGGCCGGAACAACCGGCGCCAGGTCGATATCGCCCGCTGCATCCATCTGGTAGCCCTCGATAGGCATGGTGGCTGCGAACCAGCTGGTTGCTGATTCGGTGAGAACCTTCTCGTGGGTGGCGGTGTCGGGGCAGTCCATCAGGTCGCAACCGACGCGGTCATCGACTCCCGCCGCAGATAGAGCCCGGTTCACGGACAGGTGTCCCAGCCCCTCAACACCCACCTCGTAGGCAGGGGCGATGCGCGGGGTAGCCAGGTAGCGGGTGAGCAGGCGGTTACCAGCGGTTTTGACGTCCTGGTCAAGCTCCCCGGTCAGCGACAGGTAGGGAACATCGGGTAGAGCCGGTGCAAAGGTCTCGGGGGTTTCGGTCGCGTAGTAGGGCCCGTAGGCCATGACGCTCTTGAGCCCGTCGCCGAAGATCTCGTGGGCAGCTTCAATCATGCTGGCGGAGCGCGAGTGAACCAGCAGGCCAACCTGGCCCTGAGTGATATCGCCCGCGTCATCCAGGGTGATACCGGTAGCATCGTTGGGGCTCTGGGCAGCTGATATGAGCTCGGTGACCACGGCCTTCCAGAGTTCTCGCTGGTCGTAGGCACCTTCCACATCTGACCCGATAAAGACCGACCCCAAGTCGGGGATCAGCACGTCGTATCCCTGAGCCGCCAGTTCATGGGCCAGGTAGTTCATGCCCCGGTCGTAGCGGATCTCTTCAGTCCCACTCGGGCAGGGGTAGGTGTAGTTTTCCCCAGTGCAGTTGGGGCCGCGCAGGTGACTGATGACAATCAGCGGCTTGGGGCCAGCAGTGCTCCTGGATTCGGCAAAGGTACCCCGGGCCGGGGCGGTGAAGCCCCCTACCGTCACGTTCCCAACATCAACCTGATGGAGTTTTACGGTGTCGTCCTCAGCCCACACGCGCTCCTCGACCTTTCGGTCAGCAGGTGCGTGGGGGCCGTCCGCCCATTCCAGCTCGATGGACGGGGTCCCGGTGGGCACCTGCACGGCGAGCAAGTCGTCCATGTTCACCCTACCTCTCTGCTCGGTCGAGGTAGTCGTGGGGGCGCTACAGGCGGTGAGAAGCAGGACGCCGGTAGCCAGCAAACTGGCAAGGGCAGGGAAAGGGCGGTAGACAGTCACGGGGGGCACCTTCTTCGTTGAGGGTCTTTACCCTTTATTATCACCCTTTACAGGGCCGGACAGCAGACCCGGCGCGGTAGCTGTGAGGCTCGCGTATATACCCGCCGTTGGTTCACCGCGCTGGTTTCTAGGACGATAGGAGGCCAAGAGCTTGAGAAAACTAGCTGTGCGCTGGCCGGTGTCTGGCTGGTAGTCAATCACAGCGCACCTGCCGATACCTTCGCCAGCAACCAGTTGCAGACCGTGCAGCTCAGCCGGCACGCCGCGTCCTGCCTGGAGGGTCAGCGTTGTCCCCTGCCACCTATCTTCGGTGTAGGGCGTTGAGGTCTCGACCACCAGGTTGCAGCGCAGCCTGGCGCCCAACTCGTCTGCAGGCGGAGGGTTCTCGGGGTTGAGCCGCGCGGCTATGTCGTCCAAGGTCGCACTGCCGACAAGTGATAGGGCGCCGTCGTAGACCAGATTCTGCCGGGGAGCAAAAGCCAGGGCCACGGGCTTGCCCAGGTGGGTGCTCAGGGCATCATTGACCGGGTGCTTGTAGACCGCCAGCTGCTTTGTAGCGCCCCACGAAGTGAAGGTTCTAGTGGCAGCCTTGGTGAGGGCGGGAACGGTGTAGCTACCCGCCCCAGGTATGTGCAGGGTGAGGTCTGTCTTTCCGTCGCGGGCGGTCAGATCGGTGGTAATTCCCATCAGGGTCGGGTGGGCAACGGTGCGGAGCACGGTGCGGTCGGCGGGTGAGACGAGGGCCCAGCGGCGGTTGTAGAGGGGGCCGGACGCGGTGATCTCGGCTGTGGTGCGCGCTTGATGGCGGGCACCTTTGAGGGGGCTGTAGCCGAAGTGCGTGACGGTGAGGTGCATGGTTCTAGTCTTGCACAGTGTGGTCTGATGATGCGGGGTAAGTAAAAGGCTCCCTGGCTTTAGCTAGGGAGCCTTTCTTTGTGCGCGATACTGGGATCGAACCAGTGACCCCTTCCATGTCAAGGAAGTGCGCTACCGCTGCGCCAATCGCGCGTGGAGGTGAGGACGGGATTCGAACCCGCGTACACGGTTTTGCAGACCGTTGCCTAACCACTCGACCACCCCACCACACGCTCAGACCGTGGTCTGAGTTGCGAAAACGAGTTGTTTTCGAGAGAGCGGTTGACGAGACTTGAACTCGCGACATCCACCTTGGCAAGGTGGTGCTCTACCAACTGAGCTACAACCGCAACTCGCATTACTTTACACGAAGCCAGGCAGAGTTTCAACCGAGACGCCTAGCTCGCTCTACGCCCGCTTGACTTCCCTGCCAGATCGAGGCCGCCCCGTGCGTCCGCCCCCTACACAACGAGCGTGCACCATATCGCCGAGCGTGCATCTTTCTGCCGCACGCTCGGCGATTTAACGCACGCTCGCCAAAAAGCCGCCCCGGCACTAGGTAACTGGCTTCAGCCCGTGGCGCATTAGTAGGTCTTTAAGATTCTCGGGGTGCGCGGTAATGTCGTCCCACCTCACACGCACCACAACGTATCCGAGCTGTTCAAGTTCTCTTTGTCGCAGATGCTCCCGCTGTATCACCCCGGTTGGCTCTCCGTAGGTACCGTCGTATTTGATGGCCCCATCGACTTCTAAGATGAGCTTCAGCTCTTCCCACAGAAAATCTGGCCGATAAACCTTTCCTTTAACCACCAGCTTGGCCTGCTCTTGCGGCCGGGGAAACTTCCAGTCAATCATGTGGTTTCTGGCAATCGTCTCTGCAGGAGAGGCCGCGTACCGACTCATTCGCTGCGCGATCTGGCGGGCCCGCGCAGCACCTCGCCCACTCACGTTCATCAGCAGTGGTTTCAAAGCAGCCGGCGAGCAGAGCTTACTGTTCAGCATGTAGTCCACGATGCACAGTGCCTCAATCAGAGGAAGGGCGCGGGCACAATCAACCGAGGTCTGCAGCGGGTCGGTCAGGTAGACCCCTTCGTGCAGTAGCGCCCGCTCGCACTCTACTGCTCGATTAGAAAAAATCTTATGATGCGGCATTCGCGCCCTAATATGCGCCGAGGGCACGCTAGCCCAGATATGGCCAGGCAGGCTCAGAAAAGGAGCACCCCAGAACAGTGCCGCCGAGGCATGGCTCAGAACATACCCCGGGTGATTTTTAGCGAATGCGTAGTGCCTGACTTTTAGTTGTTGTTCTGGGGTGAGAGCATTCCATTCACGTGCCAGGCAGTAGCTGTTGGGGGCAATTTTGGCGTAGACCCCTTGTGCGCAGTAAGTGCGGACGCGCGTGTGCGAGATCCCTCTCGCGGCAAGTTCTCGTGAGGTTTTGACCCGGTCGCTGAGTTCTTTCATAGCGCTATTGTGAAATGCCTTAGAGCGGGAACCGTTTATTTCTGAAGATTTCAGCGACACTGTGGATAACTCGGGGTTTTCAGCGGCTTTTACCGACTGAGCCGGCAGTTTTCCACAGGTTAAGCGAGCGTGCGCCATATCGCTGAGCGTGCATCTGTCTGCCGCACGCTCAGCGATATGACGCACGCTCGGCAGAAAAACCTCAAATCATGCACCACACGCATACGCTCGCGCGGAATAAAAAAGCCCCGACTCATTGAGCCGGGGCTTACGTGGAGCGGTTGACGAGACTTGAACTCGCGACATCCACCTTGGCAAGGTGGTGCTCTACCAACTGAGCTACAACCGCATATGCAATTATTTGCAATGGATTTTCATCCAGTGCGCGATACTGGGATCGAACCAGTGACCCCTTCCATGTCAAGGAAGTGCGCTACCGCTGCGCCAATCGCGCATTACACTCGCAAGGAGTGCTGCGAGCGGTTGACGAGACTTGAACTCGCGACATCCACCTTGGCAAGGTGGTGCTCTACCAACTGAGCTACAACCGCATTGTGTTTCAATTCCTTTGGGGAACCGAACCAACGAGTAAATACTTTACACACTTTTCTGGCTCCTGCCAAATCAACACGCACCTTCACGTAAACCCTTTTTTACCGCGTGTTTTCGCGGTTTTTACCGCCGCAACCCCGCCCAGTTCAAAATTTTTCTTCTATGCCCTGCGCCACATCTTTGAGCGCGTACACTGTAAAAAACATTTCTATTCATCGTGGAGTTTTCATGCACCCCCAGCTTCTCACCGAACGTTTTACCCTGCGCCCCTTGCGTGAGGCCGATGCAGCGGCGATGGCTCAGGCTTGCCAGGACCCGGATATTATTCGTTTTTGTCTATCCGTACCCCTGAACTATACGGAAGAGACTGCCCGTGATTTTGTTGCCTACACCCATCAGGCGAGCGAGAGCGGGCATGAGCTGGTGTGGGGTATTGATGCGAGCGGGGTTTTCGCCGGTGTGGTGAGTCTGTTTAACGTCACGGGTTCTTCGGCTGAGGTTGGCTACTGGTTGGCGCCGGGGAGTCGTGGTCAGGGGTTTCTGACCGAGGCCCTGGGTATGGTGGTGGGCTTTGCCCTGGACCCCCAGGGGCTGGGCCTTGATCGGGTGAGTTGGAAGGCGCTTGCTGATAACGAGGCGTCCGAGCGGGTGGCTCACCGGGTTGGATTTACCGATTTCCGTACCTTGGTGAAAAGCGAGCCGGGCCGCCCGCTTGAGGACGGCTCCACTCCCCTGCTTGATATGCGCGCCGCTGAGCTGACGCGCGACCGCTGGGCTGAGCTGGGTTTCCCCGGCTAGGCCTTATCGTCCAACATCCCTTCACGGGCCAAGGCAGTAAGGCGTGAAACCGCGCGGAAGTACTTTTTCTGGTAGCCGCCGGTCATCATTTCTTCGGTGAAGACCCGGTCGAAGGGGACGCCGGAGGCGATGATGGGGAGGTCTTTGTCGTAGAGGCGGTCGGCGAGGACGACGAAGCGCAGGGCGACGGCTTGTTGGGTGATGGTGGTGACGTTGCGCCAGGCGATGGCGTCGAGGCCATCGATGAATTGGCGGTAGCGGGAGGGGTGCACGCGGGAGAGGTGGTCGATGAGGGCTTCGAAGTCGTCGATAGCGACGGTGCCAAGCCCGTCGAAACGACTATCGACCAGGGAGTCGAAATCATCATCTGCGACGGGTGCGGGGGCGGCGGGTAGGCCGCGGTGGCGGAAGTCTTCGCCGTCGACACGCAGGACGTCGAACTGGTCGGCGAGTACTTGGATTTCGCGTTTGAAGTCAGCGGCTGCGAAGCGTCCTTCGCCGAGGGCGCCGGGCAGGGTGTTGGAGGTGGCGACGAGTTTGACGCCGGCTTCTGCCAGTTCGCGCATGAGGCGGGACATGAGGACGGTATCGCCGGGGTCATCGAGTTCGAATTCGTCGATGCAAACTAGCTTGTAGCTTGAGAGGGCTTCGACGGTTTTGCGGAAGGTCAGGGCGCCGACCAGGTTGGTGTATTCGACGAAGGTACCGAAGGCTTTGGGGCCTTCGACCATGTGCCAGAGGGAGGCCAGCAGGTGGGTTTTACCCACGCCGAAGCCGCCGTCGAGGTAGAGGCCGGCTTTGGTGTCGTCCTTCTTTTTACCGCCGCCGAAGAGTTTGCCGAAGAAGCCGCCCCCGCTGGTTGCTCCGCCGCGGTTGATGGTTTCGCCGAAGGCGCGCAGGGCGTCGACGGCTGCCTGTTGGGAGGGCTGGGCGGGGTCGGGCCGGTAGGTATTGAAAGACACTTCACCGAATCGTTCGGAGGGCCTGAACCCTGAGAGTAGTTCGTCGGCTGAGACGTGGGGGGTGCGGTCGGTGAGGTGGGTGTAAGTTGCCACGTGTGGTCTTTCCCTTGGGCGCGACGGTGCGCTGGTGATTCGTACACCCACAGTCTAGTAGCTGGTGGGCAGGTTGCCCAATGTTGCGGGGGTCTTAGGGCGAACCTGACTCTAAGCCGGTTGGCTTGTTCACAGATTTGCTGGTCAGCCCCTGGGCGGACGCCGGTGGGCGGCTTCTCGTTTTAGGCTGGTAGGTGCATACCTATTGACGTGAGTGAAAGGGATAGAGAAACGGTGGCGAAAGCGAAGAAGAAGAGGGCGGCTACGGCTGCTTTGGCTCTGTTGCAGCAGACCGGTACCGCTTTTGAGGTGCGCGAGTATGAGCATGTGGACGGTGAAACCAACTTTGGTCTGGAGGCTGCCGAAAAGCTGGGCCGCTCCCCCGAGCAGGTTTTTAAGACCCTGATGATTACCCACGAGAAGGATTTTGCGGTCTGCGTGGTGCCGGTGGGTGGCAAGCTGAATGTGAAGGCTGCTGCGGCGGCGCTGGGCTGGAAGTCTGCGAAGATGGCTGCCCCCGATGTGGCGGAGAAGCGCACCGGGTATGTGGTGGGCGGTATTTCTCCCCTGGGGCAGAAGACGGCTCACCCTACCCTGGTGGACGAAACCGCCCAGCTTTTTGACACGATTTTGGTGTCGGGTGGGCGCCGCGGCCTGGATGTGGAGCTAGCTGCCGATGACCTGGTTGCGCTGACGCAGGGGGCTTACGCCGATATTGCGGCTGCTTAGCCAGTCGGTGACGGTGTCGAACCAGAGCTGCGGGTCTACGTTCCATTCCCTGGTGTGGGGGGCCTTTTCGAAGGGTACAAAGTCCACTAGGGGCGATAGCTCCGCCAGAGCCTGTGAGGGCTGGTAGGGCACGTAAGTATCATCTACCGAGTGCATGATCAGGGTAGGCACGGTAATGTCACCTGCCCGGTGAGGCCAGGAAATCTGTTGCAAGCTGATGGGTTCTTTCAGCCCGGTGAGAGTGCTGAGGGCGGGATGAGTAATCATCTGTACACCCAGCTGACCGATGCGCAGCGGGATCTTGTTCAAGTGCGTGTGGTACTGGATGAGTTCGAGCCAGTCCAGGGCAGGGCCGTCCAGCACCAGGGCTTGAATAGCCCGGCGGTTACGGGCCAGGTCGGCGGTCTGCATGCAGATTGACCCGCCCATAGACCACCCAAAGAGCACCACGCTGCGAGCGCCGTGGGCCAGGGCGTAGTCGATGGCAACTTCGACATCCCGCCATTCGGTGAAGCCCAGACCGTAGCGGCCGTCCTCGCTGGCGGGTGCTTCGCGATCGTTGCGGTAGCTCATGTGCAGGCTGGTGAGGCCCAGGGCCTGGGTGGCGTCGAGGGCGCGCAGGGTTTCGGCTCGGGTTGCCCCCATGCCGTGCACCATGATGGCCCAGGTGTCGCTGGGCTCAGGTGCACCGGGGTCGTTTGGTTCTTGCCGGTTCAGGGCTGCGCCGGGGTGCACGACCCAGGCCGGTGCAACGCCTACTGGCAAAGATAGTTCGATATCTTCTGCCCGGTAGCCAGCCATTGCCGGGTCGGTGGCAACCACGCCGGTCAGGCGTCCGCGCTTAATACCTGCGATATCGCCCCGGTAAATTTTTTCGATACTCCGTACCACCGTGTTTTCTGCGGGCAAGTAAGAGATGACCTCTCCCAGTAGGGCAAAGCCCGCCCCACCCGAGAAGTAAAAGCCGTAGTGCCCCGGGGCCAGGGTACGCTCGGTGGCGTCTATACGGATGCTGGTAGGCTGCTGCCCCTCGGCGATGTCGGCGCTGCTGTAGCCCAGGGAGTGCACGCGGACGTCCTCAACCGGCGCCTTGGGGGGAACCACGATTTTGCGGGCGAAGTGGGTAGCGATTCCTGCGGTGCCCAGGGCAGCGGCGCAGGCCAGGGTCGCTCCGGCGGCCCCGGCAACCCCTGCTACGGTAGCTAGGGTGAGGGTGCGGGCGGGTGTGGGGTGTGCGTGCTCAGTAGCCATAATGTCCAGTTTACGGGAATAAGAGCCCCCCTGCGCCTGCTTATACTGGTGCACAGATACCGCCCTGATGAAAGTGAGCAAGCCATGAGTGATTCTCTGCCCGGCCTTGGTGCCATTGCCAAGAACTGGAAGGAAGTTCTGAACCCCGATGAGTACGCGGTGCTGCGCCAAGGTGGCACGGAGCGGGCTTTTACCGGTGAGTATTGGGACACCACCACCGAGGGCGTCTACGCCTGTAGGGCCTGCGGCACCGAGCTGTTCCGGTCGACCGAGAAGTTTGAGAGCCACTGCGGCTGGCCCTCTTTCTTTGAGCCGCTCGCTGCTGACCGGGTGCGCTACATCGAGGACCGCTCTTTAGGTATGGTGCGCGTTGAGGTGCGCTGTGCCGCCTGCGACTCCCACCTGGGCCACGTATTTGAGGGTGAGGGCTACGATACCCCCACCGACCTGCGCTACTGCATCAACTCAATTAGCCTAACGCTGCACGAGAAGCCGGTCGAAGGTTAGGGTGCACTAGCCCCGGCCAGCGGGGTAAAGCTGGCATAATGGGGAGGTAGTTTTCCACCGGGAGGGAGTTTTATGGTGGCGCAACCTGTAGGGGGAACAGGTTCTCAGTTTGATTTACCCGAGGGGATTAATATCCCCGATGTGGTCTACCTCGATGAGCCTGAGGGAGGCACCCCGAGCGTCATTAATACCGAGCGGGGCTTACACCGCGTAGCCAAAATTCTGGCGGCAGAAAGCGGGCCCGTGGCGGTAGATACCGAGCGAGCTTCTGGCATTCGCTATGGTCAGCGAGCTTTTTTGGTACAGCTCAAGCGCGGCAATTCCGGGGTGATTCTGATTGACCCCGAGAGTTTCGATGACCTCACCCTGATTAATGACGCCCTGGCCGGGGCTGAGTGGGTCTTGCATGCCGCAACCCAGGATTTGCCGTGTTTGGCGGAGGTCGGCATGTACCCCGATGCCCTCTTTGATACCGAGCTGGGCGGACGCCTGGCCGGGTTTGAGCGCGTTGGGTTGGGGTACATGGTAGAGAACCTGTTGGGCTACAAGCTGGCCAAGGAGCACTCTGCCGTGGACTGGTCCCACCGCCCGCTCCCCGCCGCCTGGCTGAACTATGCCGCTTTGGACGTTGATATTCTGCTTGATCTGCGCGATGCGGTGGAAGATGAGCTTCGGGCCCAGGGCAAGCTGGCCTACGCGCTTGAGGAGTTCCGCTACGTGTGTGAGCACCCTGAGCGTGAAGAGAAGCCCGACCCCTGGCGCAAGACCAAGGGCATTCGCGATTTGAAGACCCGCCGCCAGCTCACCGCCCTGCGCAACCTCTGGTACGAGCGTGAGCACCTGGCGCAGAAGAAGGACGTTGCCCCCAAGCGCCTGCTGCCCGATGCGTCCTTGATTACTGCTGCCCGGCTGATGCCGCGCACCGTCCCGGCTATTTTGCAGATTCCCGGCTTTCAAACCCGCGCTCTTAAACGGGAGGCGCCGCGCTGGCTGAAGGCCCTGGCGGACGCGAAGAAGGAGGCGGAGCCCGTCCCCTTCACGACCCCGGCGTCCGGCCCCCCGCCGCTGAAGGCATGGGAGGTCAAACGCCCCGAATCCGCCCTGCTCATTGCTGAGGCAAAACCTGCGGTGCTCGCTGTGGGCAAGCGCCTGAACATGCCGCAGGAGAACGTCCTTGCCCCCGATGTGCTGCGCCGCCTGTGCTGGGACCCACCTACCGGGTCGTCCGTTGAGGAACTTAGGGTAGCCCTGCTTGAACTTGGGGCACGCCAGTGGCAGATTGAACTTATAGCCCCTGACCTGGCTGATATTTTTGCCCGGGTTAGACATTCATCTACAAAGTAAGGTTCAACTATGTGCACTACCTGTGGTTGTCAGAAGGAAAACAAGGACGCTCCCGCCCCCGCTGAGCAGGTCGAGGCCGGTGGGCGCGGGCTCACCCGCCGCCAGGCGGTAGCGGGCACTGCGGGTCTGGGCGCCGGTGCCGCGCTGCTGACTGCCTGCGGTTCTTCTGACGAGTCTGAGAGCCTGACCGCCAACGACGGCCGCCCGGCACAGGCCACCGACATGGCCGCGGTTGAGGACGTCCCCGTAGGCGGCGTCATCCAGGCCAACAACGACGGGGTGACCGTGATGATTACCCAGCCGACCGAGGGCACCTTCCACGCTTTCTCATCGGTGTGCACCCACCAGGGCTGCCAACTGAACGCACAAAAAGAAAAGACCATGACCTGCCCCTGCCACGCCTCAGTATTCTCGCTGGAGGACGGCTCGGTCCAAGGCGGCCCGGCAGAAACCGCCCTGCCCGAGTTCACGGTGGAGGTCAAGGACGGAAGGATCTGGGTTTCCTAAGCTACGGAGTAAGGGTGAAGCAGGCTCGCAGCGAAGCTGCTGGCTCGGCGGCTGGCGTGAATCGCTTGTGAGCGAAGCGAACCAGCGAGAGGGTCGGCAGCGAGCGCGAGCCTGCTTCACCCCTATATTTAAGCTTCCGAAATGCTTTGCAGCCGCCTAGCTAGTGTGCTTAGGCTTCTCCCCTTCGGTGCGGGCGAAGGGCACCATGTTCCCGGCGAGCTGCGCGAGAATATCGGCGCTAATTTTCTGGGGAGTAAGCCCGACTTCTTCGAGGATTTCGCCGCGTTCGGCGTGCTTGATGAATTCGGCGGGTAGGCCGAGTTCGTTGAGGGCGGTATCGATTCCAGCTGCTCGCATTTCTTGGCGGATGCGGGAGCCTACGCCGCCGGCCCGCACGCCGTCCTCCATGGAAACGACGATGCGGTGTTCGCCGGCGAGGGTTACTACGCTGGCGGGTACGGGCATGACCCAGCGGGGGTCGATGACGGTTACGCTCACGCCCTGCTCGGCGAGTAGGTCTGCGGTGTCGAGGGCGAGACGGGCAAAGGCGCCGACTCCGATGAGGAGCACGTCGCGTTGGCCGCTTTCGGGGTTGGGTTCGCCGTGGCGGGCGAGGACGTCCGTGCCGTCTGCAAGACGCTCAAGTGCGGGGATGTCGGCGCCCACTGAGCCCTTGGGGTAGCGCACCACGGTGGGGGCGTCCTCGATGGCGACGGCTTCGCGGAGTTCTTCGCGCAAGGTTACAGCGTCGCGGGGGGCAGCTAGGTGCAGGCCGGGGATGAACTGCAGCAGGGCAAGGTCCCACATGCCGTGGTGGGAGGCTCCATCGGGGCCGGTGACGCCGGATCGGTCCAGCACGATGGTTACGCCGGCCTTGTGCAGGGCAACGTCCATGAGCAGCTGGTCGAAGCCGCGGTTGAGGAAGGTCGCGTAGAGGGCGATCACGGGGTGCTGGCCGCCGTAGGCCAGGCCCGCGCTCATAGCGATAGCGTGCTGTTCGGCGATACCCACGTCGATGACACGGTCGGGGTGGGCGGCAGCCATAGGCTTGAGGCCAACGGGAATGAGCATAGCGCCGGTGACGCCGACGATGTCGTCGCGCTCGTCGGCGATGTCTTTGATTTCTTGGGCAAAGACGCTGGTCCAGGATTTTCCGGACGACTTCGCCAGGGCCTCGCCGGTATCGGGGTCGATGACGCCGACGGCGTGGAACATGTCGTCCTTGTCGCTGACGGCCGGCGCGTAGCCGTGGCCCTTTTCGGTGATGGCGTGCACGATGACGGGCCCGCCAAAGTTTTTAGCGGACTCCAGGGCGGTTTCTACGGCTTCGAGGTCGTGCCCGTCGATAGGGCCCACGTACTTCATGCCGAGGTCTTCGAAGATACCGCCGGGTACCATGACGTCCTTGATACCGGCCTTCATGCCGTGCAGGCCGCGGTAAATCATCTGGCCGACCGAGCCGCCCTTTTGGAGCTTTGTGCGGGCAGCGGCCAGGGTACGCTCGTAACGGGAATCTAGGCGCACCTTATCGAGACGGTTCTGCAGTTCGTGCTGCAGGGCAGCCAGCTGGTTGGCAAAACCGCCGACGGTGGGGGCGTAGGAGCGGCCGTTGTCGTTGACGACGATGACGACCTTGCGGTTTTTATCCGCTGCGATGTTGTTGACCGCTTCCCAGGCCATACCGCCGGTAAGCGCACCGTCGCCGATGACGGCTACGGTGTAGCGGTCGCCCTGCCCGGTGAGCTGGTAGGCGCGGGAGATGCCGTCTGCCCAGGAAAGAGACGAGGACGCGTGCGAGGACTCAACGATGTCGTGGTCAGATTCTGCGCGCTCAGGGTAGCCTGCAATGCCGCCCTTCTGGCGCAGGGTTTCAAAATTCTGGCGGCCGGTCACCAGCTTATGAACGTAGGACTGGTGGCCGGTATCAAAGACGATGGAATCTTGGGGGGATTTGAAGACCCGGTGGATGCCCAGGGTCAGTTCAACAACGCCCAGGTTGGGGCCCAGGTGCCCGCCGGTCCGAGAGACATTGTTAACGAGGAACTCACGAATCTCTTGGGCAAGCTCGGTGAGCTGCTCGGAGCTCAGAGCGTTCAGGTCGCTCGGCTCACCAATAGTTTCTAGTAGTCCCACGATTACTCCCCCGTTCACCGGCTAGCTGCGCCCCAACGTCCTTGTAGCTGCGGGCGGCGGTCACCGGTCAAAAGTCTAGTGTGTTGCAATTAAGTAACTTTACCCGCTCAGTGCTGGTTTAGCGATTCACAGTGTGGGAAGCGGTGTAGCGCTTGTGTTTCAGTTAGGTTTCATCACGCGTGGCGCTTTTCAAATGTATATACGAGCCGCTAATATCAGTGTTCAACAGCTCACACTGTGCACTGGCACACAAATATAGGTCACAGTGGGACTGAATCATTACCAGGCTAGTTCCCTCACTAGCCCCGCACGAATGGATTTCTTCTATGACCGCAGCAATCGACTGGGCGAACAGTATTATCTGGTCACCCGTGCTGGTATATCTTTGCCTGGCTGTTGGCGTGTACTTCACCATCCGCACCCGCCTACTCCAGATTCGCCAGATTCCCACCATGGTTCGCGCGACCTTCAAGGGCGAGTCATCGAAGGACGGCGTCTCGTCCTTCCAGGCCCTTGCCATGTCACTTGCTGGCCGCGTAGGCACCGGTAACATCGCCGGCGTTGCCACCGCCATCGCCTTCGGCGGTCCCGGCGCCGTCTTCTGGATGTGGACCGTAGCCTTCCTGGGCTCATCAACCTCCTTCATCGAGTCCACCCTGGGACAGATTTATAAGGAACGCGATAAGGTCACCGGCGAGTACCGCGGCGGCCCTGCCTACTACTTTGAAAAGGCCTACCGTCACACCAAGTACTCCGGGCTCTTCAAGGTCTACGCCTCCATCTTTGCTTTTGCCACCGTCCTTGCCTGCGGTTTCTTCCTGCCGGGCGTTCAGGCTAACGGTATTGCAACCTCCATGCAGGGAGCCTTCCCCGAGGTTCACCCCTGGATGACCGCCACCGGCATCACCATCCTGCTGGCCTTCATCGTCGTTGGTGGCGTCAAGCGTATTGCAACCTTCGCCTCTGTTGTGGTTCCCTTCATGGCTATCATCTACATCGTGCTGGCCATGATCGTAGCCTTCATCAACATCAACATGCTGGGTGACGTTATCAACCTGATCTTCTCATCAGCATTTGGTCTGCACGCAACCTTCGGTGCCATCATCGGCACCGCCGTTGAGTGGGGCGTCAAGCGCGGCATCTACTCCAACGAAGCTGGCCAGGGCACCGGCCCCCACGCCGCTGCAGCTGCTGAGGTCAAGCACCCCGCCGCCCAGGGCTTCGTGCAGGCGATGGCCGTTTACATTGACACCCTCTTCGTCTGCTCCGCTACTGCCTTCCTGATTCTTTCAACCGGCATGTACCGTGTCTACGAGGGCGGCTCAGCTGACACCCCTGTGCTGGCAGAGGGCCCGGGCAACCTGGCCGAGGGTGTCACCGTTGGCCCGGCTTTCGCTCAGGCTGCGTTTGACACCTTCATCCCCGGTGCAGGCCCCATCTTCATTGCGGTTTCACTCGGCTTCTTCGCCTTCACCACCATCGTGGCCTACTACTACATGGCAGAAACCAACCTGCGTTACCTGACCCGCAACCTGCAGAACAAGACCCTGGGCAATGCCCTGCTGCGTCTGCTCCAGCTACTGATTCTGACCGCAACCGTTATTGGCTGCGTCAGCACCGCAGGTGCCGCCTGGGCTCTGGGCGATATCGGCGTAGGTCTGATGGCATGGCTGAACATCGTGGGTATTCTGGTCATTCAGAAGCCCGCTCTACAGGTCCTCAAGGACTACGAGCAGCAGAAGAAGCAGGGCCTTGACCCCATGTTCGATCCCCGACCCCTCGGCATTAAGAACGCTGATTTCTGGGAGACCTACTACGATGTAAAGACCGGTGCTATCCCGGTTCAAGACATCAAGTAAGACGAACTAGGCTTTAGCTACTCTAGCGCCCCGCACAGTCAAGGCTTGTGCGGGGCGTTTGTACGTGTAGGGTGAGGGCATGAGCACTCTTCACCCCTCACCCCTAGGCGGCCAGCGCCCCACTCGGGAGCAGCTTCAAGACTTCGTCAACGGCACCCTTGACGACCGGCTGCCTGCGGCTGGCACTCCCCTGCGCCTGCTCATTGTTGGCATCAACCCTGGGCTGTGGACGTCCGCCGTTAACGCCCCCTTTGCCTTTCCCGGTAACCGCTTTTGGCCGTCGCTGGATCGCGCCGGAATCGTCACTCCCAGGGTGGACGCTTCACGCGGCTTGAGCGACGAGGCTGAGGAACAGTTAGCCCGCCTGGGTATCGGCATAACCAACCTGGTTGACCGGGCAACTGCACGAGCTGACGAGCTCACAACCCAGGAGCTGAAGGACGCCCTCCCCCGGCTAGTTACCCTCACTCAGGTCTATAGACCGCAGGCTGTAGCGATTGCGGGCATCACAGCCTATCGGACAGCCTTCGGCGATAGGAAGGCTCAGCTGGGGCGACAAGACACCTCCCAGATTGAGGGATGGAACCCGGCGAGCCAGCTCTGGGTCGTGCCTCAGCCTAGCGGTTTGAACGCCCACGAAAATATTGATTCCCTAGCGGATAAGTGGCGGCAAGTCTGGGACTCCACGCAGCCGCTCACCTAGCCACGCCCGTCCCTGCCCCCGTCCCCGCCGCCACACATAAGGGACCAGATTCCTCCCCAAATCCTCAATGCCTACCGATACTTCGAACAGTTATCTGGTCCCAACTCTATAGAAAACAAACAAAAAGGTCTGTGGCCCCCACTGAAAAGTGGGGGCCACAGACCGTGAACCTGTTAGCGCTCTAGAACTTAGGAGCCGCGGACCAGGTTACGCAGAACGTACTGCAAGATGCCGCCGTTGCGGTAGTAGTCGGCTTCACCGGGGGTGTCGATGCGAACTACAGCGTCGAACTCGGTGACCTTGCCGTCTTCAGCGGTGGCGGTGACCTTGAGGGTCTTGGGAGTGGTGCCCTCGTTCAGTTCGGTCAGGCCGGTGATATCGAAAGTTTCGGTACCGGTCAGGCCGAGTGACTCGTGGGACTCACCGGCGGGGAACTGCAGGGGCACAACGCCCATACCGATCAGGTTTGAACGGTGGATACGCTCGAAGGACTCAGCGATAACTGCCTTGACGCCCAGCAGGGTGGTGCCCTTAGCAGCCCAGTCACGAGATGAACCGGTACCGTATTCCTTACCGCCCAGAACAACCAGCGGAATGCCAGCAGCCTGGTAGTTCATGGAGGCATCGTAGACGGTGGACTGTTCGCCGCCCTGGGTGAAGTCGCGGGTGAAACCGCCTTCAACGCCGTCCAGAAGCTGGTTCTTGATACGGATGTTGGCGAAGGTACCGCGAATCATGACCTCGTGGTTACCGCGGCGGGAGCCGTAGGAGTTGAAGTCCTTGCGCTCAACACCGTTTTCAATCAGGTACTTACCTGCGGGGGTGTCTGACTTGAAGGAACCGGCCGGTGAGATGTGGTCGGTGGTGACCGAGTCGCCCAGCTTGAGCAGCACGCGGGCGCCCTTGATGTCCTCAACGGGGGTGGTTTCCATGGTCATGCCCTCGAAGTACGGGGGCTTGCGCACGTAAGTGGACTTGTCGTCCCACTCGAAGGTGGAGCCGGTGGGGGTCTCCAGGGCCTGCCAGCGCTCGTCACCGTCGAAGATGGTGCCATATTCCTTGGTGTACATGTCGGTATCGACTGATTCGTCGATAATCTTCTGTACTTCTTCGGGGTCGGGCCAGATGTCCTTGAGGAAGACCTCGTTGCCATCGGCGTCGGTGCCCAGGGAGTCCTTCTCGAAATCGAAGTCCATGGTACCGGCCAGGGCGTAGGCGATGACCAGCGGCGGTGAGGCCAGGTAGTTCATCTTGACGTCCGGTGAGATACGGCCTTCGAAGTTGCGGTTACCCGAGAGAACCGCGGTGACTGACAGGTCTTCGCTCTGGATGACCTCTGAAATCTCGGGCTCCAGGGGGCCGGAGTTACCGATGCAGGTGGCACAGCCGTAGCCAACGACGTAGAAGCCCAGCTTCTCGAGGTCAGGCAGCAGGCCTGCCTTCTCGTAGTAGTCGGTGACGACCTTTGAACCGGGGGCAATGGAGGTCTTGACCCAGGGCTTTGCGGTCAGGCCCTTGGCGGCGGCGTTGCGGGCGAGGACGCCTGCTGCCATCATGACCGAGGGGTTGGAGGTGTTGGTGCAGGAGGTAATCGAGGCGATGGACACCGCACCGTTCTTGAGCTCGAACTCGCGGCCGTCGGCCATGGAGACCTGGGCTGACTTGTCGGTCTCGCCGTCCTTGGCGTAGTTCTTGATGTCTGATTCGAACTGGCTCTTGGACTCTGAGAGCAGGATGCGGTCCTGGGGACGCTTGGGGCCTGCGATAGAGGGGACCACGGTGGAGAGGTCCAGTTCCAGGTACTCGGAGTATTCGACGTCGACGGAGGGGTCGTGCCAGAGGCCCTGTTCCTTGGTGTAGGCCTCAACCAGGGCGACCTGCTCTTCGCTGCGGCCGGTCAGGCGCAGGTATTCGAGGGTCTTCTCGTCGATGGGGAACATGGCGGCGGTGGAGCCGAATTCGGGGCTCATGTTACCGATGGTTGCACGGTTTGCCAGGGGCACCTGGCCGACGCCTTCGCCGTAGAATTCAACGAACTTGCCGACGACACCGTGTTCGCGCAGCATTTCGGTGATGGTGAGGACGACGTCGGTTGCGGTTGCGCCGGAGGGGATGGAGCCGGTGAGCTTGAAGCCGACGACGCGGGGAATCAGCATGGAGACGGGCTGGCCGAGCATTGCTGCTTCAGCTTCGATGCCGCCAACGCCCCAGCCGAGAACGCCCAGACCGTTAACCATGGTGGTGTGGGAGTCGGTGCCTACAACGGTGTCGGGGTAGGCGCGCAGGACGCCGTTGACCTCGCGGGCCATGATGGTGCGGGCCAGGTATTCGATGTTGACCTGGTGCACGATACCCATGCCGGGAGGAACGACCTTGAAGTCGTCGAAGGCGGTCTGGCCCCAGCGCAGGAACTTGTAGCGTTCGCCGTTGCGCTGGTATTCGATGTCCATGTTGCGGGTGATGGCGTCGGCGGTGCCGAAGGTATCGATCTGCACGGAGTGGTCGATGACCAGTTCGGCAGGTGCCAGGGGGTTGATCTTTGAGGGGTCGCCGCCCAGTTCCTTCACGGCCTCGCGCATGGTGGCAAGGTCAACGACACAGGGTACGCCGGTGAAGTCCTGCATGATGACGCGGGCGGGGGTGAACTGGATTTCGGTGTCGGGTTCCGCTGAGGGATCCCAGTTGGCGAGTGCCTTGATGTGGCCTTCGGTGATGTTGGCACCGTCTTCGGTGCGCAGAAGGTTTTCGAGTAGAACCTTCAGGGAGTAAGGCAGCTTCTGTGAGCCTTCTACTGCCTTTAGACGGAAAATTTCATAGTCGGTTCCGTTGACGGAAAGTACGCCCTTTGAACCGAAGCTATCCACAGTGCTCATATGTGGGACTCCTCTCGACACTGTCTTGCGATTGGCTCGTGCGCCGGTGGGCACCGTCGCGTCTGCGCGACGGGTGTGTGATGCTCGCTGTTGAGCCTGTGGGCACGAGGCCACTGCCTTTTAGTGTACCGCGTATCACGTTGTTCACATATTTTGAAGACGGTTCGTAAGCAAATGTTTCGTCTGCATGTTTCAGGTAGCGGACGCCCGCTCCACCTCGAGCGCGACTTTCCGGCTTTGGCAAGGAAAATATGCCGTTAATATATTGCGTTCTCGTGCCAGAATAGGGGCATGACAGTTTCTCCTGGACACCTGCACCGGGCACAAACTAGGCCTGTGGCAAACACACTCAATGTAGCCTTTCGGTGGCTTCTTATCGGTAGTGCTGCGGTTTTTGCGCTGGCCATCTCGGTAGCTCTAGCGCTTCCCTTCCCCGCCTCAATTCAGTTCGCGTCCCTCATCAACTGGGCGGCAGTGCTTTCTTTCCTTGCAGGTGCCGCTTCCCTATTGGGAGTGGGTATCACCGAGATTTTTCACAGTACATCCGCTGAAACGAAAACCAGCAGGGAGTATGTTAAGCCGACCCCGGGCGTCCGTCTGCCTCTTTCCTTTTGTGGGTTGGGGCTGGTGTTAGCTATCTACTACGGTTTGCATGTCTTTTGGTGGAACCCCCTAGCAACAGCCCCAGGCTACACCCTCAGCGAGATTTACAGCCTGATGAAGGAGACCAACCAATTTAGCCTCCTTGTCGTAATTGTGTGGGGCTTTATCGTTGCACTTCTTTTAGCCGCCCTGCCGAACGTGCACGAGTGGTTGCGGGGCATGGCATCCTACAGCACCAAGCGCGCTATTGGTTTCTGTTCTCTTGCTGTAGCTATCGCTTGCTTCCTTCTCCATTTGGGGTGGGGCTGGCACATGGGCGTGGGGCTGGCTGATACCTTTATAACCAGCGGTGCTGACTACTCCCCCACAGCTGTTCCATTTGGGGTAGCTACCCTGGTGCTCGGCGCACTGGGTATCTACGGGCTTTTTGCCCCTGCCCGCACCCGCTAGGCTAACCAGCCTGCTTACTGGCTTTCCCAGTCCGCGCGGGTGGCACTCTTGAGATAAGCCGAAGGTAGGATTCACGTTCTAGCTCATCCCCGTCTACGCGGGGAGCACAACAAGGACATCTTCGACTTCCAGCCCTACATGGGCTCATCCCCGTCTACGCGGGGAGCACTAGTCATAATCCAGGGCCCACTTCATATCCGTGGGCTCATCCCCGTCTACGCGGGGAGCACGGGTCAATCACAGTGCTCTGACCGCGCACAACCGGCTCATCCCCGTCTACGCGGGGAGCACCACCCGCCCCCGCATGGTGCATTTATGGTGCACGGCTCATCCCCGTCTACGCGGGGAGCACAAGGACGGACGCTGGGAACCAGGGAAATTCGTAGGCTCATCCCCGTCTACGCGGGGAGCACTGTAGCTTCAGCGCTCAAATGGGTGTTGAAGCGGGCTCATCCCCGTCTACGCGGGGAGCACGTCTTCTTCTTTCTTCTTCCTCGCCTTTTCCTCGGCTCATCCCCGTCTACGCGGGGAGCACCTCTCACACACTCTCTCTCGCTGCTGCTCTTACGGCTCATCCCCGTCTACGCGGGGAGCACCTCTGGTGGCTTCGTTCCGTTCGGTTCGTTGCCGGCTCATCCCCGTCTACGCGGGGAGCACGTGGGAGCCATGGTCCGGTGGCGTACTCATAACGGCTCATCCCCGTCTACGCGGGGAGCACCTGGAATTCTTCATCGGTCATGGCCGTGATTTCGGCTCATCCCCGTCTACGCGGGGAGCACTTTAGCCCCGCTCTTTTTGCAAGGGCCTTGTAGGCTCATCCCCGTCTACGCGGGGAGCACGCCCGCGCACCACTGGGCGAGAGTGGCACTAGCGGCTCATCCCCGTCTACGCGGGGAGCACACTGCCGCGTCAGTGGCGGCTTTCTCCGCGCCCGGCTCATCCCCGTCTACGCGGGGAGCACGTTATCGGGGGCTTTTTATGACTTTGAGTTCACGGCTCATCCCCGTCTACGCGGGGAGCACCCTGCTGCTCAGGCTGACACCCTCAAGCTGGACGGCTCATCCCCGTCTACGCGGGGAGCACACGCCCTAATCGTTATTGACTATCTGGGGCTTAGGCTCATCCCCGTCTACGCGGGGAGCACCCACCATGTCACTCTCAGCTCGCGCCATAGCCCGGCTCATCCCCGTCTACGCGGGGAGCACAGTTGGTCAAGAGCGCTCACCTTCTTCTCAGCCGGCTCATCCCCGTCTACGCGGGGAGCACCCAGCAGCCTGTTTTTTACGGTGCTATCACCCCGGCTCATCCCCGTCTACGCGGGGAGCACCTTGGCGCTATCTTCGAAGCCTTGGCGACTTCCGGCTCATCCCCGTCTACGCGGGGAGCACCCTACACTCAGTCAATGGGTAAGGACGGCTCTCGGCTCATCCCCGTCTACGCGGGGAGCACTGGAGCTTGTCGAGCTGGTTGAGGGCTCACAGCGGCTCATCCCCGTCTACGCGGGGAGCACTCCTTGCCTGCGGTGATCTCGGCGACGGTGGGCGGCTCATCCCCGTCTACGCGGGGAGCACATGCTCGACACCCTCCGCGAATACTCCCCACTCGGCTCATCCCCGTCTACGCGGGGAGCACTTCCGGTCTGAAATCACCCCGGCGCTGCGTGCCGGCTCATCCCCGTCTACGCGGGGAGCACGTGATGTTCAGCTCTTCTAACCCGGCGCTAATCGGCTCATCCCCGTCTACGCGGGGAGCACGCCCGCGCACCACTGGGCGAGAGTGGCACTAGCGGCTCATCCCCGTCTACGCGGGGAGCACCCCCCGCGAGCGTGGCGGGTGTTGGCGGTGGTGTTCATGGTGGGCTCCGGCTCATCCCCGTCTACGCGGGGAGCACCCAAAGTTCCAGCAATACAGCGTAGAGTACCCCGGCTCATCCCCGTCTACGCGGGGAGCACCGCAGCAAAGGCGGAAGTGACTCGCTGCTGAACGGCTCATCCCCGTCTACGCGGGGAGCACACGGGTAACGCTGACATGTTCAATATGGGCGGAGGCTCATCCCCGTCTACGCGGGGAGCACTAAGCATAAGCATCGGCTACGACGGAAATTGTGGGCTCATCCCCGTCTACGCGGGGAGCACTGCTGGTTCGTCAGCTCGTAGGAGCGCGTGACGGGCTCATCCCCGTCTACGCGGGGAGCACGACGCCGGATGCGGTCACCATATAGGTGAGTACGGCTCATCCCCGTCTACGCGGGGAGCACTTGGCTTCAGCTACGGCCTGAAGCCTCAGCTTCGGCTCATCCCCGTCTACGCGGGGAGCACGGCATGACGCGCATAACCGGGGGGAGGCGCACCGGCTCATCCCCGTCTACGCGGGGAGCACTCGAGCCATGCAGCCACAACTGCGGCTGACTCGGGCTCATCCCCGTCTACGCGGGGAGCACTTGTGGACCACCGAGCGAATCAGGTAGCCGGTCGGCTCATCCCCGTCTACGCGGGGAGCACCACGGTTTTGCAGGCCGGTGGTCATCTCACTAAGGCTCATCCCCGTCTACGCGGGGAGCACTTCCGTGGCCCCGCCCACGTGCCCGCGTACTACGGCTCATCCCCGTCTACGCGGGGAGCACACTTGCTGACATGGTAGAACACCGAGACAACAAGGAAATTTACTTTACTTTTAGCCGGCTAGCCCTCGATAATCATACCCGAATCTGCTTCCCGAAGAACTTCCAAGCCCAGTTCCTGCGAATAGCGCAACCTGTACCCGGCTAAGGAACATTCCATATTGGTATCTAGCAGAAGCACCAGCTCCCCTTTCAGTAGGTGATGCTGTTGCCAGGCAGAAAATTGATTCGTTTCTAAAGCCTTAAGGGCCAGGTCAAAAGGATTCTTGTTAGGTGCCCACCCCTTATCCGCAAACTGGTAGGGCAAACGGATAGAAGACCCTGCGAGCACGTTCGCCAGTTTCCAATCAGGTTTCTCTAAAGCGTCAGCCTCAAACATTAGATCCACGTATTCATCACCCAGTGGCCGGTAGGTCTGGCCACCATCGTCCGACTGCACCACCAGCACTTCCAAGGTATCGTCCGTATCACGCACTTTAGCCTGAGATTTCAGCTCATCGGCATCGCCCATTACACCCTTTTCACCAAAGAAATCACACAAATAGTCGATGCCTGAGCCAGGGCGCATAGAGTACGCGCCTGCTTTTCTCCGGCTCTCTGCTTCCTTGCTCTTCCATTCCTGGACGGCCTCCGCGTAGGTTTCAGCCCAGCCCTCAGGAACAGATGCCTGAGCAGAGTAAGCGCCCTGCACCAGTGCGCTTATATCAGCAGGAATCTGAAGTTTCTTACCCTCAAAATGAGGCATCAGCTGGGCATAGCTTGATAGCAGAATCGACCTGTCATAAATTTTTTCAGCAGATTCAGTAAAGACAGGGGCGGCATTTTCAGTTCCAAGTTCTTGGACACCGCGCACGTAGCACACCGGGTCAAGATGGTGGGGTGCCCTCTCCCCTGCCCTGTCATGACGGTGCAAACGCCCCATACGCTGTAGTACAAGGTCTACCGGGGCGTGGTCCGTAATCATCACGTCAAAGTCAATGTCTAGAGACTGCTCAATGACTTGCGTCCCCACGACCACAAAACGCTCGGGACGCCCGGCTCCAGCACGGCTCTTTTTGCCCAAAGCTTCAACAAGCACCTTCTCATTTTTGACGCGGTCGCGCGCAATGAAACGAGAATGTACCAGCATCAGCTCATGCGGAGCAAAGATCCCCTGCAAGTGTTCATAGACTTCCTGGGCCCGGCTCACCGTATTACAGATAATGGCGGCACATCCCCCATTATTTTCGAGGGGCGCAAGCACACTATCTAGCTCAGCAAAGGAATCATCAATGAGCCTGAGTGAAAATTCCTGTTGTTCCTTAGGCTGTTCGATCTCCCACTTCCTGGGTTCACCCGCGTTTTCAATGGAGACTGTATGAATCACGGGGTAGGAAAGATCCACGCTCTCCACAACAGGCTGAGAGACTTTAGCAGCTCCCCCGCGCCTACTTCTCCTAGCAGGCACCACACCTGGCTTAGACTTACGGAAACCCAGCCCCCGAGCGTAAGCCTGCATCAGCTTCTGCCTAGCTACCCCTGGCAAGGTAGCAGACATCAGAATCACGGGGGCCTGCATCCTGCCCAACCATTCCAAGGCATTTTCAAGATAAACATTCATGTAGGCGTCGTAGGCGTGAACCTCGTCGATAACCAACACTTTCTCGCCCAACCCCAAGTGCCGCAGCATCACATGTTTGCTGGCGAGCGCCATCATCAGTACCTGGTCTACAGTGCCCACTACAAAATTAGAGAGCACTCCTTTCTTGCGGGAAAACCACTGATGCGCAATAACCCGAGCCTCTTCCTGGTGGCCTTTACGCCCCTCATCAGCGTGGATACCTGCAAACCGCATACGACTAAAATTTTCGTTGAGATTGCTTTTTGAATGCCCAAGGAACATGGAGATTGTCTCGTTACCGTGGGCGGCTTTTCGCCCCCAGTCCGCGACACGGTCAAAGAGGGCATCCGCGGTGGCTTGGGTGGGTGCGGCAAACATCAGGCCGTTTTTGCCGGTGGTGTGAGCTAGGATCTCTGCGGCAACCAGGCCTGCTTCTGTTTTTCCCTGGCCCATGGGGGCTTCAATGCACATAAGCCCGGTGCTTTGGAGGGAGCGGGCGGCCTCCACTACGACCTTTTGCATGGGACGCAGGGTAGCACCTGGTGGGAGGGAGAATCTGCTGGAATAGATTTCTTCTGGGCTCAAAGCGCTGAGGTCTTCAGGTTGCCAGGGCTGGCTAAGGTTTAGCTTTTCAAAGGCCTCTTGGGGTCGGGTTTCCTGGTGGGTAACCTGCCCGTAGGGGAAGTAGTCGGGGTTGGAAGCTATCCAGTCGCACATGATGGTTAGCCCGGTAATGAAGAATTGGAGGTCAGGTTTCAAGCCGCCGTTTTCTAAGGCTTTTAGGATAGCGTGGCCTGCCTCCGTGGTTCTTTCGATGAAGCTGAGCAACTCGTCCCAGGCTTCTAGCCAGTTCTTAAATTTTGTGTCTTGCAGGACGCGTTGAACAAGCTCGGTGTCCCTGCCCTCAGCGTAGGCGGCCGCAGGTTTGCCGTGATGGGAGCCGCTCACCTGGGCCAGACTGTTGACGCTTGTTTCAGAAACAGCAGGGTACTTCTGTGCCAGCCAGTGCCTGATAATGCTATAGCTGTAGCGGGAGTGAGGGCAACGGTCTGTTACCTTGGTGAGGTCTAGCATAAAGTCATACCCAGCGTCCTCAATCCTTTGGCGGTAAACCAGAAGGTCAATATTTTGACGCGCATCTAGCTGCCCAGCGAATTCTGGGCTAGCTTTACCAATATCGTGGGTTCCCACCAACCAGGAAACAAGGGCTTGGGCTTCAGCTTCTTCAAGGTTCAGGCTTTTTTGAATCCACTGTTTGCTGCCGTCGGATAGCCAGTTCTCCCACAGATAGTGGGCCACCTGGGAACTATCCAGCATATGCTGGGCTAGGCTCATTCCTGTTGCGGGTGATTCTTCCTGCCCTGTCTTGGCCCAAAAAGTTTGAGCACCAGCAGATAAGGATTCGATAGGGTTAGTCTTCACAGTGGCGTTATCCTTTCGGGGCGCTCGTCAACTACTAGGCAGAACGGGGCAGATATTGTTCTAGGGCTTCTCTCACCACAACAGAGGGCTTAACCTTCCGCTCTTTTGCGTAGGCTGCTAGGCGTTCTTTAAGGTCTGGGGTTACTCGCGCATTGATAGTGGGAGACTTGCCATCTATCTCTGCGGCGAGAGAAGGACGGCCTCGGCTAGCAGCCTGCACTATTGCCTCCGCTTGAGCAACCCCCTCGGAGGTGCGGCCCTGGAATTGGGCGTTCTCTAAAGTTTCAAAATATTCGTCAGACTCCACCCAAGAAGATAGCTTCTGGCCAATAGCCTCTAGTTCCTCCAGGCTGTATTCCTTAGTCACCTTGGTAGCTCCTTTCCTCAGAGTTTTGCACAGCACGCATGTAGGTCTTCCCCCGTAACTTCATACAGTGGAAGATAACGGTTTGAGGGTCTATCACGTAGGTAAAGACCTCTAGCAGATCACCGTTGAGCGCTGGGCCGATGTAGAGATTCGGGTCTGGTAGATGCGCTATGCGCGAAGGTTCAAAGGCTGAAAGATAGTGCTGGTAGTTCTTTATAGCGCACAGGGCATCTGCTTCCGTGTAGCCATGCTTGGAAGCGCTGGGAAGAAAAATTACCTTCATCATTAATGTATCACAATATTCCTTCGAGTCGGGGGGGGGGGTAAATCTGCAGGTGAACGACAGCCCCACCCAAAATCCTCATGTAACCTAGAAAAGCACCGCCTATACGGTGATGACCCCTTGTAGATGAAGTATCTATCCAGGGATCACCTCATGCTCCTCGCGAAGACGAGATACTCTTATCCTACCCGAAGAGCAAAAAGTAATGAACTTGTAAATTAAATATCTAGAACCCCTTGACATGCCGCTCTAGACAGAATTAGGCTCTTACTCAAGAACGCAGGGCGATGACGCCATCAAGACTCGCCCACACAGCCCCTAGACAAAATTTTAGGAGGATAGAGTGAGCGAAGACACCATTCCCCAATTTAATCTCGTAGATTCACCCTGGATTAAGGTTCAGAAGACAGCCGGTGAGCTAGAACTTGTTTCTTTAGAGCAGCTCTTCCGCGAAGGCTATTCCATTACCAAGCTTGCTCATGAAAGCGCACTAGAAGACTCCGCTATGCTGGCTTTCTTAGAGCCCATTCTTCTACGCTCGTCCTTCTTCCACTTCGCAGACGCCGAAGACTTTGACCTAGCAGCCTTTGGAACTGAAGCCCGTCGAAATTGGATAGCCACCCTCAGAGAGAAGAAAGTAGGCAACTTTGATTTCGTACTGGACTACCTCCAGCATGAAGACATCAAACCCTACTTTGAACTCTTCCATCCAGAGCACCCCTTCATGCAGGTAGCAGACCTACATACTGAAAAGAGCACTTTCTCCCCTGTTTCCCGCATTCTCCTAGACTCTGATTCAGATCACTTTTCCATGCGCGCAGCTAGTGGCAAAGGAACCCTAGACTATGCCGATGCAGCCCGAAAGCTTATCACTGTACAGGCCTACGACTATTCCGGCATTAAATCCGGTGCAGTAGGTGACCCGCGCGTCAAAGGTGGCCGAGGATATCCCATTGGTGTTGGTTGGCAAGGCGCCACAGGAAGGGTTATTCTTCACGGAGAAAACATCTTTGAGACTCTCCTCCTCAACCTGCCTATCAGCCGACTCTTTGAGCCGACCATTAACGAGAACGGGGAGGAAGATTTCAAAATCGCCAATGACTTACCCGTTTGGGAACGAGAACCCTTTGATGGCGCTGCCCCCAGAAGCTACCCCAAAGAGATAACCACTCCTACCGGACCTTGTGACACCCTCACCTGGCAATCCCGGCGCGTCCGGCTGTTCCCCAAGAACGGTCAAGTTACCGGAGTTCTTGTCTCCAATGGAGATAAGGCTTCTGAGAAATTCCAAGACGGCATCGGCTGTGAAGACCCCTGGACCGGCCTTCGCTACAGCAAAAACCAGTCTAAAAAGGGACAGGAAATCTGGATGCCTCTACAGCACAACCAGGAGCGTACCTTCTGGCGAGGCTTAGATGCTCTCCTGGTCTTAAGTCCTAACCAAGGCGGGGACGAATACGCGCCCAAAAAACCTCAAACTATACAAGACCTCAGCCGCTACTTTCCTCACAATATGAAGGTACAGGTCCAGCTAGTAGGAGTTGTCTACGGCAACCAAAACGCTGTTATCGAATCCACCATCGATGAATCAATTCCCGTAGAACTAGCCCTGCTAACCGATGAATTCCCAGAACATACAGCAGCCATCCTTGAAAACTCCCAAAAGAGTATGGACGCTGCAATCCAGCTGGGACGCTTCGCCGGAAGTCTGCTGGAAGCTGCCGGTCAAAGCTACGAATTCCAGCCAGCGGCAACCGAAGCTGTACTTCACAGGCTCGAAAAGGAATTCCGCATCTGGCTTTCCCAGGTTACCCACGAAGCAAATCCACAAGAGCTTAAGGAAAGCTGGCAGAAACTTGCCTCTTCCTTCTTCAAACGGGAAGTAGAAAATATGCTCATCGGTGCAAGCTCGAAAGCCCTCATCGGCAGGATCAAGGATGACAAACTCATCAGTGCAGCAACAGCCCAACGAGCCTGCCATCGCGAGTTCAAAAAGATTTTTCCTCTAGCCTACGAAGACAAAACCCAGTAGAAAGAAGGCAACGATGTCTCATCCTTCTGAGACGGTGACACCTACCCTCTATAACTTTGTCACCCACAAAATCCATCGCCTCTACGGAGGACACAATGCAGGTTCCTCAGCGTCCAAAAAAGAGCTGAGCGACCTTCGTCAAGCAGTAGGTCAAGATCCTGCTAAAAACCCGCTAGCCTGGCAGTATGTCCTCACCGGCGATGAAAATATCGACTTTCCAGATAACTACCGAGGCCGAGGAGACGAAGCCAGCTACGGTGAACTAGCCACCTACATGGCCCTCACCCTCTACGCTGTCCACCAGCAATCAGAGCAAAGAAACATGCACACCAAAGACATTAGCTTTGGTTACTCAATAGGACAGCTTGTTGCAAAGCGCACCCCCTCCATCAAAAAACGCTTTGATGCCCTACTTCAGGCAAGGAACTTTAGCGGTATCGTCTACCACGCTCGTTCCCTGGTTCAGCTCCTCAAACAGGAAGAACTAACCTTCGACTATGGAAGGTTCACTACCGACCTCTACTGGCTCCAGCACCCCAGGCACCGTGCAAAAGTCATTACCCGCTGGAGCCGAGACTTTGCCTACGGCTACACTCGCCGCCCAGCAAATACCTCTACCAACAACTAACCCAAGAAACTAAAAGGAGAAATCATGAGCTTCTACATCGATATCCACGCCCTACAGACCCTTCCCCCCTCCAACATCAACCGCGACGATACGGGCTCCCCCAAGTCTGCTGTTTTTGGCGGGGTACCCCGCCAGCGTGTTTCTTCCCAGGCTTGGAAGTCTGCTATTCGTCAGGACTTCGTCGCCAACCTCGACACCGATAAGATGGGAATCCGCACCAAGCGAGTAGCCGAAAAAGTCGTTACCAAAATTCAGGAAATTTCTGAAGGATACGACTATGACCAGGCTCTTTCCGAGGTTGCAGAAGCTTTCAAAACAGTAAAAATTTCCCTGGCTGAGCCCAAAAAGAAGAAAGAAGAAGAGGCGCCGAAGACCCTGGAATCCGGTTATCTTCTGCTGGTCAGCAACCAGCAGATTTCACGCCTGGCCCAGGCAATCATCGATGTTGAAGGCAGCAAACTGAAAAAAGCGGATGTAGAAAAAATCCTGGACGAACAGCACAGCGTTGACATTGCCCTCTTTGGCCGTATGCTTGCTGACGCCCCCGACTTCAACGTTGATGCCTCCTGCCAGGTAGCCCACGCTATTGGCGTTCATGAGTCAGAGCCTGAATTCGACTACTTCACCGCAGTCGATGACGTTGTCCGCGACGCAGACGAAACCGGCGCAGGCATGATTGGCACCGTCGAGATGATGTCCTCCACCCTCTACCGCTACGCCAACATCAACTTCACCGGCCTACAGGCAAACTTGGGTGACAAGGAGGCCGCTGTAGAGGCCGCAACCCAGTTCATCAAGAGCTTCATCACCGCTATGCCCACCGGCAAGCAGAACAGCTTCGCTAACCGCACCCTGCCCGAGGCAGTAGTGGTTACCCTGCGTGATGACCGCCCAGTTTCCTACGTCAATGCCTTTGAAACCCCTGTCAAGGAGAGCGCGGAGAAGGGCCGCCGTTACCAGGCAGCCGCTGCCCTAGCCCATGAAGCACAGGAGCTGGCAGAAACATACGGTCTGGAGCCCGTCAAGAGCTACTTTCTTGCAGTAGGAGACCTCAAGGATGCCCTAGAAAACCTTGGCCAGGGCGTAAACCTCAAGGAACTCCTTTCCGCAGTTGAAAGCGATCTTTCCGAGGTGCTGGCAGACTAATGTACTCGCTACTCCTCAAATTCAAGGCGCCGCTACAGGCCTGGGGAGCTGAGAGCCGGTTCAAGGTCCGCCATACCAACAACGAGCCTACAAAGTCAGGAGTTATTGGGCTTCTTTCCGCCGCCCTGGGGCGCGACCGTCAAGAGCCCGTAGACGACCTGGCCCAGCTTGAATTCGCGGTGCGGGTAGACCACCCAGGTCAGCTGACTCGCGACTATCACACGGCCCGTAACTGGTTCGGTAAGGACAAAAATTCCCAGCTCAGTACCCGCTACTACCTGGCGGATGCTGTCTTTCTGGTAGCCCTAGCTTCACCCCAGAAAGCGCTCCTGGAAGAACTAGAAGCCGCCCTGCGGCGTCCTGTCTATCCGCTCTACCTAGGGCGGCGGGCCTGCCCCGCTAACCCTGATCTAGTACTGGGTATCAGAGAGGGCAACGCGGAAGAAGTTCTGCGAGCAGAAAATACCTGGTACGCACCCAAGTGGGCTCAGCAAAACGCCGGAGAGCTTGTCTCACTTGCGATCCTGCGCGATGCCCGCCTAGGCGAACCAGCAGATACCTTACGAGATATCCCGGTAAGCTTTAATCCAGAGTTCCGGCAGTATTCGCTACGGTCTGTTTTCCGGGCAGAGCCCTTAGAAATCAACAATCCTGAGGGAGAAACTGAGCCGGAGGACGAATTCATGAAGGTGGTTACTGAAGCATGAGTTTCTTTTCCCGCATACTCATCAATCCCCAGCGTCGTGAAGCGCGAAAGCTCATAGCCAGCCCCCAAGCCATGCATGCTGCCGTCCTCTCTGCTTTCCCGCCAGATGTGCAGGCGAGCGCAGACAGCCGGGTACTGTGGCGGCTCGATGTTAACGGCCCTTCCTATACCCTCTACGTTCAAAGTCCTGAAGAGCCGGATCTACGGCATATTCAGGAGGCCGCCGGCTGGGAGTCACGTCCTGCTGAAGTTGCTCATCTTGGTAAGTTGCTAGCCAGCCTAAGGGAGGGCCAGGCCTGGTCCTTCCGGCTAACTGGAAACCCGGTTAAGTCTCTTCCTGTAGAAAATGGGAAGCGTGGTAGGGTCGTCCCCCATGTTACTGCTGAACAGCAACTTGGCTGGCTAGTGCATA
Organism: Rothia sp. L_38; assembly: GCF_050689125.1. NCBI lineage: Bacteria > Bacillati > Actinomycetota > Actinomycetes > Micrococcales > Micrococcaceae > Rothia > Rothia sp. L_38. The sequence continues at coordinate 55,420 of NZ_JBOEQD010000003.1, forward strand.
AGGCTCCGCAATGGGGCTTTAGGGTAGCTGAAGGCTCTGAGCCAGGAAGTTACCTGGCAGCTGTCACTTCACGATCTGACCAGCGTTTTAGCCGTGCTAATCCTCACGATGACGGACGACGTGCTTCTGTGACCCTCCGGCAAACCCAATTTGACGGGGCTCTTGTTATCACCGATGTAGACCTCTTCCGAGAGTCCATACTCAAGGGCATGGGCAGGGGAAAGGCCTATGGATGTGGTCTGCTTACTATCCGTAAAAATTCTTCCTAAGAATCTGGGATGCACACTTGTGTGCATCCCAGATTCTTTTATATCTCTCAGATCCAGGAGAAACCCATGATTGGTGCCACCCCACCCACCACCAAGGAACTCACCAGAAGTTCTGACCGGCTTTCCTTTATCTATGTTGAGCACAGCGTTATCCATAGAGAAGACAGCGCTATTACCGCAACTAATAGCCAGGGAACCGTGCATATACCTGCCGCTTCTTTAGGCGCTCTTATGCTTGGTCCAGGCACCCGTATTACCCACCACGCCATGATGTTACTTGGCGACTGCGGTGCAACCGCGGTGTGGGTAGGTGAGCAGGGGGTACGCTACTATGCTCACGGTAGCTCCTTGGCTAAAACCACTCGTCTGCTTCAGGCCCAGGCAGATAAGGTCAGTAATACTCGCAAGCGCCTAGCTGTTGCTAAGGAAATGTATAACATGCGCTTCCCCGATGAAGATGTCAGGGAACTAACAATGCAACAGTTACGGGGCAAGGAGGGCGCTAGAGTACGCCGTATTTACCGCCAGGAATCTGGTCGTACCGGTGTGCCTTGGGATAACCGTAACTACGACCCCAATGATTTTGATAACGCAGATGCAATCAACATGGCTCTCTCGGCAGCGAATGCCTGCCTCTACGGGATAGTTCATGCGGTAGTAGTTTCTTTGGGCTGTTCCCCTGGTCTAGGCTTTGTGCATACGGGGCATTCCCGGTCTTTTATCTATGATATTGCCGACCTCTACAAGGCAGAAGTAAGTATTCCTGCGGCTTTTGAGGTTGTTGCAGAAAGCAAGGAGGACGTGGCGTCCAGAGCCCGCCGTGCAGTGAGAGACAAGCTCCGGGACGGCAAAATCTTGCAACGTTGTACTAGCGATATTCAGAAACTACTTCTCAGCTCGGAAATTGCTGAAGAAGACTGGCATACCGACGTCCTTGCCCTCTGGGGAGATCGCGAAGAAACGATAGAAAGCAGGAGAAATTATGGGGAGGAAGCATGATTGTTGTTATCCTCTCAAACTGTCCGCCTGCTCTACGCGGTGATTTGACCCGTTGGCTTTTAGAAATCAGTTCGGGAGTCTATGTTGGCAAGGTCAGTGCCCGAGTACGCGAGCACTTGTGGGAGCGTATTATTTCTTCGGTACAGTCTGGTCGGGCGCTTATGGTCTTCTCTACCAACACAGAGCAGGGCCTAGATTTCAAAGTACACCGGCACCAGTGGGATCCCGTTGATTTTGAGGGCATAACCCTAATGCGTAGGCCTACGGTACCCAGCAAGCAGGTAGAGTCTAAACGTGGCTGGTCCAAGGCTAGTCGATACCGGTTGGGACGAAAAAGGTCGTAGAACAGAATTCGGCTCGTCCTGTCTCTGTGTGAGAGGCTGGTAGGTTCGGCTTTTCTGGGGCACTTGCGGGGAACACGGTAAACTGGTGGGGCAATACCTTCACCGTCTATTTGCTTTGAGGTTCCCATGGCTCGCCGCACCACCGCGCACGATGACTACCCCACCGACGTCGTCGAAAATATCGTCGATATCGACGTGACCAGCGAGATGGAAACCAGCTTCCTGGAATACTCCTACTCGGTCATCTACTCCCGTGCCCTGCCTGACGCCCGCGACGGCCTCAAGCCCGTGCAGCGCCGCATCCTCTACATGATGCAGCAGATGGGGCTACGCCCCGAGAAGGGCCACGTTAAGAGCGCCCGCGTGATCGGTGAAGTCATGGGTAAACTCCATCCCCACGGCGACGGCGCCATCTACGACGCCATGGTGCGCCTAGCCCAGCCCTTCTCTATGCGCCTGCCCGTGGTCGACGGCCACGGCAACTTCGGCTCTCTGGATGACGGCCCGGCAGCTTCCCGCTACACCGAGGTCCGCATGGCCCCGGCAGCCCTCGCCATGACCGCCAACCTCGACGAAGACGTCGTGGACTTCGTGCCCAACTACGATAACCAGTTCATGCAGCCGGCCGTCCTGCCCGCCGCCTACCCCAACCTGCTGGTCAACGGCTCAGCCGGCATCGCCGTCGGCATGGCCACCAACATGGCCCCCCACAACCTGCGCGAGGTCATCGCAGCAGCCCGCCACCTGCTCGATAACCCCGAAGCCACCCTCAAAGACATCATGAAGTTCGTGCCCGGCCCCGACCTGCCCTCCGGCGGCACCATCGTGGGCACCTCCGGCATTAAGGACGCCTACGAAAAGGGCCGCGGCATCTTCAAGACCCGCGCCAAGGTCTCCATCGAACAGGTCACCGCCCGCAAACAGGGCATTGTGGTCACCGAACTGCCCTACCTGGTTGGCCCCGAAAAGGTCATCGAAAAAATCAAGGACGGCGTCAACTCCAAGAAGCTGCAGGGTATCTCAGACGTCGTTGACCTGACCGACCGCAAAAACGGTCTGCGTATGGTCATAGAAATCAAGAACGGCTTCAACCCCAAGGCCGTGCTCGCCGCCCTCTACAAGCACACCCCGCTTGAAGACTCCTTCGGCATCAACAACGTAGCCCTGGTGGACGGCCAGCCCCAGACCCTGGGCCTGCTCGATTTGCTGCACGTCTACGTCAACCACCGCCTGGACGTCGTGCGCCGCCGCACCAGCCACCGCCTGGGCAAGCGCCGCGACCGCCTGCACCTGGTCGAGGGCCTGCTGGTAGCCATCGTCGATATCGACGAGGTTATCCAGATTATCCGCTCCTCCGACGAAACCGCCCAGGCCCGTGAGCGCCTCATGCAGATTTACAACCTGAGCGAGGTACAAGCCAACCACATTCTCGAACTGCGCCTGCGCCAGCTCACCAAGTACTCCCGCATCGAACTTGAAGCCGAACGCGACGAACTCTTGGCAGAAATCGCCTCCCTCGAAGAAATCCTCGGCTCCGACGTAAAACTCCGCGCCCTCGTCTCCGAAGAACTACAGCAGGTCGCCGACGAATACGGCACCGACCGCCGCACCAAAATCGTCACCAAGGACGAGCTGGCCGACGCGGTGGCCGCCCTGTCGGCGTCCGCCTCCAAGGCCAAAAAAGAAGCCGGCCTCTCCCTGGAAATCGCGGACGACCCCTGCTGGGTCCTGCTCTCCACCTCGGGCCAGCTGGGGCGCACCAGCGGCGTCAAGGGCCAACGCCCCACCCTGCTCGACCCGGGCAAACGCATCAAACACGACGCCTACCTCTCCATCGTGCCCACCAGCGCCCGCGGCGAAATCGGTGCGGTAACTTCAAGCGGTCGCCTGATTCGTGTGCCCGTCATCGACCTACCCGTCCTCGAAGAAGCCGGCGGCACCCCCCAGCCCGCCAGTGGCGTCAAAGCCGCGGACGCCATCACCCTAGCCCGCGGCGAAAAGCTCGTCGGCCTAGCACCGCTCAATGCCATCCTGGCCCTGGCCACCGAACGCGGCGTCGTCAAACGAGTCAACCCCGACTACCCGCTCAACGCCACCGAGTTTGAGATCATGAAACTCAAGCCCAAGGACGCCGTGGTGGGCGTTTCGGTCTGCGACTCCAACGACGCCCTACTCACCTTCATCACCGAACAAGCCAAACTCCTCACCTTCGACGCCGCCAAGGTCCGCCCCCAAGGACGCACCGGCGGCGGCATGGCCGGCATGAAGGTAGCCGACGACGACAAACTCATCGCCTTCGGCGTCACCGCTCCCGGCGCGGACGCCCAAGTCGTCACTATCACCGACGGCGGCGAAGACGGAGCCACCGCCAAAGTCACCGAACTCACCGAATTCCCGCAAAAGGGACGCGCAACCGGCGGCATGCGAGCCCACCGCTTCCTCAAGGGAGAAACCGCTCTGGCTCTAGCCTGGGTGGGTGTCGGCCCCGCCAAGGCAGTCTCAGCAGCCGGTGTTGCCCGCACCCTGCCCACCGAGTTCGGCCCCCGCGATGGCTCCGGCGTCCTGCTTGCCCAGAGCATCGACGCTATCGGCCCCAACTACCAGGCCCTAACCTCCCCCGCACCTGTATCAGCGGTGTCAGAAGAATCCGCCGGTCAGCCTGAAGTTCAGGTTGAAGAGGATGCTCTCTTCTAAAAAGACAAAGTAGCGGGCGCGCCCTCACCCTAAAACCTGGTTAGCGGGGAATGGAGTGTTGGTGTGCCTGCCGACCCTCTTGGGCTCGCGCTGGGGCGCTCGCCCAATTCACGCCAGCCCCGAGCCAGCAGGCACACCAACACCCCCTCCCCTGCAATCGGTTACGGGCGCGCCCGCTACTTTCTTCCATTACACTGCTGAACGCAGCCGGGAGTTCACCTCAGCAACCACCTGTTCGGGGTTGGTAGCGGACGCCGTCACCCGGCTACCGTTGGTCAGGGTAAAGGTAACGGTGGGGCCGCCGGTCAGGTAGCCGGTGTTGCCTCCGCCCATGATTCTGAGACCGGCCCCCTGTGCCAGACCGGTTTCTGGCCCCACTTCTGCCTTCTCAATCTCGCTGTAGGGTAGTTCTTTCGAGAAGAACTTCATGGTGGTGATTTTGATGGAGGTTTCGAGCAGGTCAATGCGGGTACTGCTGAAGATGATCGGAATAATGATCAGGGCTACGGCAGCTCCCACAAACGCCGAAATGTGAAGCCCCTGGCTGCTGCCGTCCTGATCAGCTGGGCCAAAAATCATGATAGGCAGGGTGACGCTCAACAGCTCAAAAACTATGAGCCCCCAGAGGATGAGCTTGAAGTTCTTGGTCAGGGGCGCAACGTAGCTGTGCTCTTGACGAGTAGGCATGGGAATCCTTCCGTAGTCTGTCTCGATAGATACCAGGTTTTTAGAACACACTATACCCCCCGTATCAAATTTCCAGACAGCCAACAAGGGTCCCCTGACTCCGTCTCTGATGCCTTACCCCTAGATATTGGCCAGCGGCAGTAACGTGCGCCAGCCCCACCTGAGAAACGAAAACCCCCTCCCGGGCCGTCCTTGTGCAGGTAAGCCGGGAGGGGGTTCTGTCTTCTTACCTATCGAAGCTTCACCACGGTATCGCAGGCGGCAATGTCTTCGGCACGGTGGGAAACCAGGACGACCGCAGGCAGCTTGGTCTTGCCCTTGAGCTTCTGGCCGGGGGCGCGCTTAGTACCGCGGGCTACCTCATTGATCAGGGCAACAGCGGCAGGGGCGTCAAGGTGGGCGGTCGGCTCGTCCATGAGCAGCAGGGGCGAATCAACCAGCAGGGTGCGGGCAATAGCGATGCGCTGACGCTGACCGCCCGACACATAAGAACCACCGGCCCCCACCAGGGTCTGCAGGCCAGCAGGCAGGGAGCGCACAAAATCGCCCAGCCCTACCCGGTCAAGCACCTCGTACATCTCTTCATCGGTGGGGCGCTCGTCCGCCGAACGGGCAATCGCCAGGTTATTAGCGATAGTGGACTCAAAGATATAGGCAGACTGGGGGCACCAGGCCGCGTACCCGCGCAAAGACTGGGCATCAAAGGCATGACCGTTCACCCGAATCTGCCCCTGCTCAACAGGCAAGAAGCCCAGCAGGGTAGCCAGAGCCGTTGTCTTGCCCGAGCCCGAGGGTCCGGTAATACCCAGCCACTGCCCCGACGATACAGACGCTGACAGGCCGGTAAAGACAGGCTGCTCCATATCGGGCCAGCGGGTTGCCAGCGAATCCAGCTCCAGGGTGATGGACTTATGCGCTGCCCGGTTCTTAGCCCCGATACCGGGATCCCCAAGAATATCTCGGATCTCGCCCGTACCGGCGTCCTGCCCCTCAACTGCGGCAGTAGCGTCCACGGTCTCAAAGTTAGCGCGGGTACGGGCAACCAGGGCAGCGAAGGCGGGCCAGCCACGAACGGCGTCCAGGTGGGCTGCGGTGGTCTCAAACAGGGCGGTCATCATCAAAATGACGATAGCTGCGGTCGGCGCGGTAACCTCCCCAGCTTCAACGGCAGGCCAGACGCTGGCAATCACAGCCAGAGCCGCACCCCACCAGGTAACGACCATCAGGCCCTGGCCCACGCCGATAGCGCGGGAGCTCTTGAGGCGGGAGGCCTGGGCATAGCCGTCCTGGCGGGAAACAGCCAGGGCAACGGTCTGGTCAAGGCCATTATTGTGCAGGTCAGTAGCAGCATCCAGGGCCGAGACGCCCAGGCGGAGCATGGCAGAGGTTTCCCGGCGGGCAACGGCGTCCGCGCGCTCGTCCGCACGCAGCACCACTGCCGGAATCACGAAGGTAGAGATAAGAACTGCAATGACGACCGGCAGCAGGGCCTGCGGGGTGGCCCAGGCGGTCACGCCCAGCACCAGCAGCATCACGATCAGGTGGGCGGCAACCGGCAAGATGACGCGCGGGATAGCGTCGCGCAGCTCGTCGATGTCGCCGACCAGTCGGTCAAGGATCTTATCCCCTCGCAGCAGGGAGCGCACCGACAGGACGGTACGTCCGGCAGCATCCCAGGCGCGCACGCGCAGGGTGTTAGCTGCCCCCAGCACCAGGTTGTGGGTGCGAAGACGTTCGGCGTAGCGGGAGGTCGCCCTGCCCAGGCCGAAGAAGCGGACACCGGTAACGGCTACCAGCAGGTACATCATCGCGGGCTGCTCAGCGGCGCGCACAATGAGCCAGCCAGAAAGCGCGGTAAGGCTGACAGCAAAGACCACGGTGAGTACCGATAGCAGGATAGGCAGGGCCATATCGCGCTTGCGGATGCCGGTGAGCTCCCCCAAGTGACGCAGGGTCTTTAGGACGCCCGCCGCGGCTGGCTCTGCCGCCTGTTCGGTTGAGCTTGCAGCAGCCTGGACGGGGGCCGAGTCTTCGAGCTCGCCGGTGGCGACGGCGTCCGCCAGGGTCGCAAGAGCGTAGCCGCCCAGCCCATCGGCGTTCTGGGCGGTGAGCTCCCAGGTAACGCCGTGGGGCTTTGAGGTCGCCTGGAGCAGGTTGTTAGTGGCGGCAGCCAGGGCGGTGTCGTGGGTGACGATAATCAGGGTTGCGCCGGTTTCCTGCAGGGCAGCTAGGGCGACATTCACCTTGGCCGCTGAAACAGGATCAAGGTGGGCAGTGGGTTCGTCAATCAGTACGGTGACGCGTTCTTCCTGGGCCTGCAGTGTGGCAACGCGGGCCAGGGCGCGGGCAATAGCAAGGCGGCGCATCTGGCCAGCTGAGAGGGCTTCCGGCGGCAGGTCGGCGAGGTCAGCCAGCCCTACGGAGTGCAGGAAGGAGGTGAAGTAGTCGCGGTCCTCAGCGGTGAAGGCAACGGAATCATCGAGCAGGGTTGAGGCGTAGTTGATGCCTTCGAGGGCACCTTCGCCGCGGGTTACGGTGGCGTAGAGGGCGACCTCTGCCAGGGCGGTGGGGGCGATGAAGGTGGGTGACTGGCTAATCCAGACGGTGGAGCCGGTGCCAGATACCAGGCCGGAGACGTGCACCGGTTCGGTGGTGCCGGTGGGTACCAGGTCGTTGCGCAAGGCTCCGCCCAGTACCGAGAGCAGGGTGGTTTTGCCGCAGCCGGAAGGCCCGGTGATTGCGGTGGTGGTTCCGTGGCGCAGGGTAAAGCTCACGCCGGTAAGGGTGCGGTCGCGGCCCGGGTAGGCGACAGAGAGCTGGCGCACCGAGATGCGGTCGCCGCCGGGGGCGACGGTGGCGTGGGGAATGGGCTGGTCGATGATGGCCTCGGCGCGGCGGAGGGCTGCCACGCCGTCCTCAGACTGGTGGTAGGCGGTACCCACATCGCGCAGGGGCTGGTAGCACTCGGGGGCCAGCAGCAGGGCGAAGAGGGCGACGTCGAGCCCCAGGTTTCCCTCCACCAGGCGCAGGCCAATCAGCACCGCTACCAGGGCCACCGAGATGGTGGTAATCAGTTCCAGGGCCAGCGATGAGAGGAAGGCCGAGCGCAGGGTGTACATGGTGGCCTTGCGGTATCGCTCCCCCAGATCGCCCAGCGCCTTGGACTGAGCCCGCGAGCGCCCCAGGCCCACCAGCACGGGCAGGCCCTTGACCAGTTCGACGATGTGGTCTGAGAGGCGCAGTAGGTCGCGCTGGGCGCGGGCGGTGTCTTCTGCTGTGGTTCGGCCGATGAGCACCATGAAGAGGGGGATCAGCGGCAGGGTGCAGATGATGACCAGGGCTGAGACCCAGTCGTAGAAGGCGATGAAAATCAGTAGCAGGGTGGGTACTACGGCCGTGGAGACAAAGGCGGTGAGGGTTTTGGTGTAGTAGTCATCCAGGGCGTTAAGGCCGCGGGAGAGCAGGACGGCGGTGGCACCGGTGCCGTCGGGGGTGTCGATACCGCCGGTGGCAAGGACGCGGCGGATGAGTTTGCGGCGGATAGTGGTTTTGGCACCTACCGCTGCCTGCTGGGCGTAGAAGCCCAGGGACCAGTCGGCGGCTGCGCGCACCAAAAGCGCAATGACGCCGGTGACTGCCAGGGACAGCAGGCCCGGCTGCATGAAGGGGGCGGCAAAGAAGATACCGGTGAGCTGGGCCTGGCCGTTACCGGCGAAGACGGCAAGCTGCTCGGCGTGGGCAGACTCGTAGGTTTTCCCCTCGTAGAGCACCGCGTAGGTCATGCGGGCTAGCAGGGTGATGGCGGTGCCCAGCACCGCGGCAAAGACAATGAGCGCCAGGGTTTTGAGTGCGGTGAGCACGGCAAAAACGGTGAGGTTTCTCTTGGCGTGGGGCCCCAGCGGGGGCCGCTTGCTCGTTGTGGGAGCGGTCATTCTCGATAGTGTCCTTGGTGCCGCGAATAGTTTGTTCACTATTCTAGTGGGAACTTCTGGGTGGGGTAGACCCCGATGTCGGTAGCTGGGCAGTGGGTGTCAGCACACTGCCTCTCAAGGTAGGCGAAAGGACGCCGGGAGCTGCTCCCGACGTCCTTTCATCTCTACGCCGTGTGCTAGCTGCTAGGCGTTGTGGGCGCTTGCACGAGTGGCGCGGGTGGCCAGTTCGGTGGCGTCGTGGGCATCGGGGATGCTCTCAACGCGCAGGCGCTTGCGGAAGACCCAGTAGGTCCAGCTCTGGTAGACGAGCAGAATCGGGATGCCGAAGAGACCGACCCAGCTCATCACGCGCAGGGTGTATTCGGAGCTCGACGCGTTGGCGATAGTGAGGTTGTAGGCCTCATCGAGGGTTGAGGGCAGGACGTTGGGGTATAGGGCCAGGAAGATGGCCAGGACGCCGAAGCCCACAAATACCGCAAAGCCGGAGAAGGCCTTACCCTCGCTCCTGCGGCTGGCAAAGAACCAGGCAGCGGCAAGAGCCAGCACGGCAAGGACGGTCAGGGCGTAGGAGATGCCGTTACCGGTGGTCACCTGCATGTAAACGACCCAGACGACAACCGGGAGCACCAGCAGGGGTGAGAACTTGACCAGGGCAGCACCGGCACGGTGGCGCACCTCGCCGTCGGTCTTCAGCGCGATGAAGGCAAGACCCATGACCAGGGAAACACCGACCATGGCCAGGCCGCCCATAAAGACAGCGGGAGTTAGCCAGGCGAAGGCACCGCCCACACGGTCACCGTTTGCGTTGATGGGCAGGCCGGTGGAGGTCAAAGCCAGCAGGGCACCGATCAGGAAGGCGATGAAGAAAGAGCCCAGCGAGATGGCAAGCGTCCAGCCGGCGATCCAGCGCTCAGAGTCCTTCTTACCGCGGTACTCGATAGCAACAGCGCGGAAAATCAGGGCCAGCAGGGCCAGGGTCAGCGGGATGTAGAGGGCTGAGAAGAGGGAGGCGTACCAGAGCGGGAAGGCTGCGAAGGTGGCTGCGCCAGCGGTAACAACCCAGACCTCGTTACCGTCCCAAACAGGGCCGATGGTGTTCAGCAGCAGACGGCGTTCTTTCTCGTTTTTGGCGAAGATTCTGCTCATGAGCATGCCTACGCCCAGGTCGAAGCCGTCGAGGATGATATAGCCCACCCAGAAGAAGCCAATGACGGCGAACCAGAGGGTCGGCAGAAGAGGCTGATCAGCAAAAAGCTCAAACATGTGTGTAAGCCCCTTTCTTAGTAGGCGAACGCGAGCACGTCGCGGTCGTTCTTCTCGTCGGTATCGTGTGGATCTTCAACCAACTCGGGCATAGCCGCTGCCACACCGGCCTTAACGTACTTGGCCAGCAGGTAGACCTCAACGATCATGAGCACACCGTAGACCAGACCCAGTGAAATCAGTGAGAAAAGGATCTCGTAGCCGGAGACACCGGGCGAGACAGCGGCGGCGGTGAACATCATGATGGCGGGGTTGCCATCGGGGTTGGGGGCAACGACGAAAGGCTGGCGGCCCATTTCGGTAAAGATCCAGCCGGTGGCGTTAGCGCCGAAAGGGGCTAGGATACCCGCGATTGCCAGGTTGGAGATCCATTTGGCCTCAGGAACCGTACCTTCGCCCTTCTTACGGGTCACCCACAAAACGTAGAGGAAGGAGAGGGCGCTGATGCCGCCGAAGGTGATCATGCCGCGGAAGCCGTAGTAGGTCACTTCCATGAGGGGCAGGTATTCAACCTCGGTTCCGGCCCGTTCCCCGTAGAGTTCGGGGTTATCGGGGATAGTGGTGCCGTAGGTTTCCTCGTACTGGGGCAGCAGGGTGGTGATGCCGGGGACGTCGGTGGTGAAGTTGTTGTAGGCCAGGAAGGAGAGCAGACCGGGGATTTCAATAACAGCCTGCACCTCGTCACAGTTCTGGGCACCCGGTGAGGACAGGGAGAGAACGGAGAAACCGGTACCGTCGTGGCAGGCTGCTTCTGCCGCTGCCATCTTCATGGGCTGCTGCTCAATCATGAGCTGGGCCTGGTGGTGGCCAGTGAAGGCAGTACCCACGAAGGCCAGGAGGCCAACGATAGCGCCAATGCGCAGGGACTTGAACCATACCTTGAAGTCGGTCTTGTCGCGGGCACCTTCGGTGGTTTCACCGACGATAACCTTGCCGTCCTCACCGATAGTGTCGATGCCATCGCGGCGACGCTTCCAGAGCTTGTACCAGGCGATACCGACCAGGAAGCCACCGGCTACCTGGAGGGCACCAAAGATAGCGTGGGGGTAGGCCACCAGGGCGGTGTTGTTGGTGAGCACGGCCCAGACGTCGGTCATGACGGGGCGGCCGTCGATCATTTCAACACCTACGGGGTGCTGCATCCAGGAGTTAGCCACGATGATGAAGTAGGCCGAGAGCCAGGAGGCCGCAACTGCAATAACCAGGCAGGCTGCGTGTACCTTGGGAGCCAGCTTGTCCCAACCAAAGATGAAGAGGCCTAGGAAGGTGGACTCGACGAAGAAGGCCAGCAGACCTTCCATGGCCAGAGGTGCACCGAAGACGTCGCCGACGAAACGGGAGTATTCGCTCCAGGCCATGCCGAACTGGAATTCTTGGACGAGGCCGGTTGCAACGCCCATGATGAAGTTGATGAGGTAGAGCTTGCCCCAGAACTTGGTCATGCGCTTGTATTCGTGCTTCTTGGTTCGCACATAGGCGATGTAGAAGCCAGATACGACGGCGCCCAGGCCCAGGGTCAGCGGAACCATCATGAAGTGGTAGACGGTGGTGATACCGAATTGCCACCGCGCTAGTTCGAGGGGATCCATTGACATCCTTGAGAGTTAAAGTGAAACACCGTCTGCGGGCTGGCATCTCTGCCGACTGCCCGGCGCAACGGTGCGGTTGTGTTGTGCTCTAGGATAGCGGGCTTGTATGAGCGTGCCCTTAGGGTAGTTTTGACCCCTTCACCAGGTGATTTGACGGTTCACTAAAGGTCACTTAAACGCTAAGACTCCCGCTACCCTACTGGGGTTGTGCGGGAGTCTCTGCCGGTTTTTACACCGAGTGCCCAGTTAGTGACACTTTGTCTAGTCACACCGGGGCAGCGAGTTTAACGGGGGCCGAGCAGACCAAGCTGGGCGACGGCGTCCTTCTCTTCAACCAGCTCTGCTACAGAGGCGGCAATGCGCTGGCGGGCAAAATCCGAGTGCTCTAAACCGTGAACAATCTCATATCCACCTGCTGAACACCTGACCGGGAAGGAGCTGATGATCCCCTCGGGCACACCGTAGGATCCATCGGATGGCACTGCCATTGAGGTGGTCCGCTCCCCCGTACCCAGGACCCAGTCGCGCACATGGGCTAGGGCGGCGTGGGCAGCGGAGGCGACGGAAGACCCACCGCGCACCGCGATAATTTCAGCTCCGCGCTGGGCGACGGTGGGGATGAAGGTTTCTTCGATCCAGGCCTGACCCAGATTCTTTTCTGCAAGAGCATCCAGGGCCGGGCGGCCGCCGACGGTGGCGTGGAAAAGGTCGGGGTACTGGCTGGCTGAGTGGTTGCCCCAGATAGTAATGCCGTCAATCTCGGGTACGGACGCACCGGTTGCAGCAGCCAGCTGAGCAACCGCGCGGTGATGGTCAAGGCGGGTCAGAGCGGTGAAGCGTTCTAAGGGGACGTCCGGTGCGTGGGAGGCGGCAATGAGGGCGTTGGTATTAGCCGGGTTGCCCACGACAGCCACTTTGACGTCATCAGCGGCATGGTCATTGATGGCTTTCCCTTGCACAGAGAAAATACCGCCGTTAGCTTCGAGCAGGTCGGCTCGTTCCATGCCCTTGGTGCGGGGGCGGGAACCAATCAGCAGGGCAATGTTACTGCCTTCAAAGCCGACGGTGGGGTCATCGGTAATGTCAACCGATTCAAGCAGGGGGAAGGCGCAGTCTGCAAGTTCCATGGCGGTGCCTTCAGCGGCTTTGAGTCCGGCGGGTATTTCGAGTAGACGCAGGCGGACGGGGGTATCAGCCCCCAGCATCTCCCCCGCCGCGATGCGGAAGAGACTGGCATAACCAATCTGGCCGGCTGCGCCGGTCACGGTGACAGTAACAGGGTGCTTCTTTGCATGTGTCATGGGCAACATTTTACCCAGTTGCTAGGTCGCACAGACTCCGGCACGCCGCACCTGCATATCGCAAATCGCAGCCCAGTTGATTGTTGTTAGGCATCGATTGCTGTGTGGTCCAGCTTGGTCGCACCGCGAATAATGAAATCCTTACGCGGGGCAACCTCTGAGCCCATCAGCAGGGTAAAGGCCCGTTCGGCAGCCTCGGCGTCCTCCACTCGCACCCGGCGGAGCATCCGATGACGGGGGTCCATAGTGGTCTCAGCCAACTGGTCGGCGTCCATCTCACCCAGACCCTTATAGCGCTGGATTGGCTCCTTATAGCTCTTGCCCTCAGCTTCCAGCCTATCCAAGAGCTCGTGGAGCTCCTTCTCAGAATAGGTGTAGACCATCTCATTAGCCTTACCCCGGTTGACCACCTCAACCCGATGGAGGGGCGGTACGGCAGCGTAAACGTGGCCTGCCTCAACCAGCGGCCGCATGTAACGGTAGAAGAGGGTCAGCAGCAGGGTGCGGATGTGGGCACCGTCCACGTCCGCGTCCGTCATCATGATGATCTTGTTGTAGCGCTTCTGCTCCAGGTCGAAGGTGCGGCCAGAGCCAGCCCCAATAACCTGAATAATGGCGGCGCACTCGGCGTTGGCCAGCATGTCGGTCAGGGAGGCCTTCTGCACGTTCAGAATCTTGCCACGAATAGGCAAAAGGGCCTGGTAGGTAGAGGACCGCGCTAGGCGGGCTGTGCCCAGCGCCGAGTCACCCTCGACGATAAAGAGCTCAGACTTCTCAACATCGGTAGACCTGCAGTCCACCAGCTTGGTGGGCATGGAGGAGGTTTCCAGGGCGTTCTTACGGCGCTGGGTTTCCTTGTGAACTCGCGCTGAGATACGCGACTTCATCTCGGCAACAACCTTCTCAGAAACAGCCGCTGCCTGGGTCTTCTCCCCCCGGGCAGTAGAGGTCAGCTTGGCAGCTAGCTGCTTGGCAACCACCTTGGAGACGATCTGCCGCACCGCCGGGGTACCCAGAATCTCCTTGGTCTGGCCCTCAAACTGGGGCTCAGCCAGGCGCACGGTAAGCACGGCAGTAAGCCCTGCCAGCACGTCGTCCTTCTCAATCTTGTCTGTGCCCGCCTTGAACTTTCGCGCATTATCGGCAATGTGCTTGCGGAAGGTCTTGAGCAGGCCCTGCTCAAAGCCGGTCTGGTGAGTGCCGCCCTTGGGGGTGGCGATGATGTTAACGAAGGTGCGCAGCTTGGTTTCGTAGCCGGTACCCCAGCGCAGGGCAACATCAACCTCGCACTCGCGCTCCACTTCGGTCAGCTGGGAGTGCCCCTCGGCATCGAGCACGGGGACAGTCTCGGTAAAGGTATCGGTGCCGGTGAAACGCCAGATGTCGGTCACGGCCTGGTCGTGGGCAAGGTAGTCCACGAACTCAGAGATACCACCATCGTGCTGGAAGACCTCTTCGTGGGTCTCGAACTCGCCGGGTGTGCCGGGCAGGCGACGCTCATCGCGCACGGCAATCCGCAGACCGGGAATGAGGAAGGCGGTCTGGCGGGCTCGGGCTGCCAGGTTCTCGTAGCTGAACCGGGCGTCCGGAGTGAAAATCATGGGGTCGGCCCAGTAGCGCACGCGGGTGCCGGTGACCCCGCGCTTAGCCTTACCCACTACCTGCAGGGCATCGGATGAGGCGGTGAAGGGGGCGTCGGGTTTGGGAGTGCGGGCGTCATCGAAGATGCCGGGAACACCGTGACGGAAGCTCATCTGGTAGGTTTTGCCACCTCGGTCTACCTGCACATCCAGACGGGAGGACAGGGCGTTCACAACCGAGGCACCTACACCGTGTAGACCGCCCGAAGCGTTGTAGGAGCCACCGCCGAACTTACCGCCGGCGTGCAGCTTGGTGTAGACCACCTCAACGCCGGAGAGGCCGGTGCGGGGTTCAATGTCGGTGGGTACGCCGCGGCCGTCGTCCTGTACCTCAACCGAGCCGTCCTTGTAGAGAATCACCTGGATAGACTGGCCGAACCCTGCCAGGGCTTCGTCGACCGAGTTGTCGATGATTTCCCAGAGGCAGTGCATGAGGCCGCGCGAGTCGGTGGAGCCAATATACATGCCGGGGCGTTTGCGCACGGCTTCGAGGCCTTCGAGCACCGATAGGTTGCGGGCGGTGTAGTTGTTTGCTGCCACGAAACTCTCCTGCAGGTATGGACGGGACGCCTATCTAGTCTAGTACATGTGTTCGGGTTGGCGGGGCTTGGTGCTACGGTGCCTGAGTTGTGGCGGTGCGGACGCCCGGCGTCGGTTTGGGCTGACGCCAGGGGTTTAGCGCTGTGGGCGAAAGGACGTGCGGGGCGGCCCGGTCGGTGGTTGTATGGAGGGTAAGAAAGAAAGCTTTTGAAAGGAGCCTATCGTGAGTGCAACTCTTGAGACCCGCCGCGAACTGACAGCTGCTGACCGGTGCGATGCCTGCGGCGCCCAGGCCTATGTGCGTGTGGTGATGGAGTCAGGTTTGGACCTGCTCTTCTGCGGCCACCACGCTCGTGCTAAGGAGGAGGCCCTGCGCGCTGTAGCTGTCGAGTGGGACGACCAGACCGACCGCCTCAGCTAACGCCTGCTCCGCCCCGCCCCGCAGGGTAGGTACCATCTACTTCAGAAAAACCCACGAACTAGGTGGGTTTTTCTGATTTAAATGGTCTTTTCTTTTTCGTATTGGGCCCAAAGAAGCCTTGCATATCGATTTTCAATATGAAACGATAGGGCCATATTGATAATCAATATGACTCACCGCAGCAAAGGACCCTATGGCATCAGAAGAAGAACACAGCATCACCTGCCACTTAGATAAGCTCCTGGAAGAGCGCAACATGAGCCTGGTGGACCTCTCACATCACGTTGGAATCTCTGTTGCGAATCTTTCCATACTGAAAAATAACCGCGCCCGCGCCGTCCGGTTTACCACCCTCACTGCCCTCTGCCGGGTACTCAACTGCACCCCTGGTGACATCTTTACCTACAAGGACGAAGGAAAAGACTCATGAAAGCTCTATCAAAATATTTTGGTCTTACAGCCGACAACAGCAAGCCTCAGCCTGCTGAACACCAGTTCTCAGTTGCGACGATCTATACAGCTTTTGCTGTAGTTCTTATTCTTTATGTTGCCTTTGTGCAGTGGCCCGAGCATGGAATTCCTAGCTCTCTTCACCGCTACAACCCTGAGCTAGAGGGTGGTACCTACTGGGTCAGCTCGGAGGGGCTGAGCACAGGCACCCAGATTCTGGCTTGGTCAGCTTTTGCTTGGAAGTTCCTCATGTACCTTTGTGTAGCTGTACTTCTTCATCAGGTCGCTAAGTCTTTTTACCGCAAGGCAGATTTCACGCTCAGGGCGCTGAACCGCCTTCGGGTTGCTCCCATTGTATTGCTGGTCGGAATGCTTGGGTACTCCCTACTCACCGATTTGACCGCCCGCGGAATAGAAAAATCTGCTGGGCTTAGCAAACTTGAGTGGGAACCAACTTTTATGTCCGATCAGGGTCTAATAACAGTTCTCTTTATTGCCACCCTGTTCTTTATTGAGGGAGCCCTACGACGAGGAATAACTCTGCAAGAAGACTCAGACGGAACCATCTAGAAACGACTTTTTACCACCAACTTCACCTAACTGAGCACCACAGCGCCAACCCCTAACAGACCCTCGCCAAGGATCCTCCCACGCTTAAAGAAGCCTTTCATATCGCCGTGCCCACAGCCTTTGCCGCCAATGAAGCTCTCGAAACAGCAGCCCCCCTGAAACACATAGGGTGGCTCATCAGCAAAGATATAAACTCTGTGATGGTCTGCGGAAGTACAGGAGAGCAGCACAGTCTTTCTCCTGCTGAAAAGCTGGAACTCCTTGCCGCATTAGGTAATCTAACAACGCCTCAAGGGTTCGAACTTCTCTTTGGGGCAGCTAGTGTCCGCCTCAGAGACACCACGCAGCTGGTCAAAGAACTCCAAGAAGCAGCACATATAACAGGCATTGTCTTGGGCTTCCCACCCTATATACGCCCCAGCCAAAATGAAGCTACCTACTACGTCCGCAAAGTTGCAGACCATACCAACAAGCCAATCGTGCTCTACAACAACCCAGCCCGAACCGGCTTCAATCTGGCCCCTGAGACCCTTGAAAAGTTATCGGACCTGCCCAACCTAGCAGGGATTAAAGAGGCGGCTGGCCCAACACAGATAAAGACAATCAGCGAGATGCTGCCCCACCTTCCTCTCTATGCAGGGGGCGAGGTTGGTCTCTCCGACAGCATTCAAGCTGGGTGTTCCAGGCTCTCATCTATTGGTGGCAACCTCTACCCGCAAGAGGTTAAGACCTGGTTCGAGACTCTTCTCGTACAATCAGATGGCCCCTGCCCAGAACCTTTACACACCCAACTTACAGAGCTGTACAGCCACCAGGTTCTTCCTCGCCTCAAAGCAGAATTGCCGTTGGTCACAGGCCATAGCCTTGGTTCCTGCCGTCTCCCACTCGGTGCAGATAGCTAACCTCCGCCAGTAGGTACCATTTAAATCAGAAAAACCCACGAACCAGGTGGGTTTTTCTGATTTTCTGGTCTTTTCTGAGTTATCTGGTCTTTTCCGGGGAACCATTATGCCCCGTACCGGCTAACCGCTACCACCGCTTCGACGTGTACTGGGAGCTTGCTTCTATACTAATAAACGAAACGGGTGAAAGTTATGTTGGAATTATACTGTGGAACGGAATGTTGTGTTAGAAATTTTAATCTTATTTTATATGCACCCACCCAAAGTAAGAATTATTTGCGTGTGTTTAAAACCTTTATTTTCTCTACTACATTCCATAACAATGTAATAATCATCATCATCCTCTGCTCGTACGACTATCCCCATTGAATATGGAGTTTTCCAAAGAGGTTCAACACCATAGAACTTTTCGACAAACTTATTTGTTGGATTTGGACTTTCTACACTAAAACCATTTTCAAAAAGCCATGCATGCCAATTTTTAAATGCTGGCGGGAAACCAAGCATATGAGCTGATTGTAATGTTGAGATAGAAAATTCCATTTCATCTTCTAGATTAATCACATATTTCTCAGTAGGATTTAGTCGATACCCGTCAATGGTCTTCTCTAGTTTGATACCACTATTAAGTTTAAGTTTCTTCATAGAAAAGTTCCTCTATTTTTCTTTTGATTCTGGTCTTGCTTTAGCGTATGGTCTATTCTCAGATATAAATTGTTCTAAATTTAAGAATGACTGACCCAACTCATTTAAACTAAGGACTAACATATACTCCGCAACTTCTCCAGCGTGATCAATGAATCGCATTGGATTTAATTTTTGACGAAATTCCTCAAATGTGTCTCCTACTACTAGCCATGAATTGACTTCTCTATCATAATAACAGTGATACTGTTTCCATAATTCACAATCACTTTCTTCGAAAAATTCTTCATCAACAGAAAAATCTGCCCATGGAAATAATTGTGGAAAAACATCGATATAGGAAGTATATGGGAACCAATATGGATACGCATATTCAATTATACCATTACCTTCGTTAACAATTAACTTTATTTCTCCTCTACCACTCGACTTATTTACCCACTCTGTTGAATGTAATTTAACTTCACCTCCATTTTGAATAATTTCCATAAATTTTTTCTGAGACAGTAAAAAGTTATAGTTTTGAATATGCTGAGGTAAGTTAGTATAAGAAAGAAGAAGATTATTTGATTGTTCATCCAAAAAAACTTGATTTATAGGAACTTTCACATAATAGCCTTTGCCTTCTCCTTCTTTAGTTTTTCCAATTGTTTTAGGAGTTAATTCTTGCCAAATACACATACCATCATCAGGATTAAATAAAACAATTATACACGGAAGAGAATTCATCGTCCAATAATTGTACTGCCTCTCATTTATATTTCTAAAAATGATGCAGTTATCCTTTTTCTCCCTAAACCAACTTGCTCCTGACTTGATTTGTAATGCAAGGTGTTGCCTTGGCTTACCGTCTACAACAAATTCCATATGAGCATCTATACCTATGTCATTAACTGGCTGTTCTCTAAACATCCAACTATTTCTTTCTGCAATTAATCCACACTGATGTATGCCAATCCTCTCAGTATTACTAGCCATATCACTATCTACCTCTCTATATAACTAAACGTATTAACAGCACAAGTAATTGAATGGGGACTCGGTACAATTTTTAACAGCTGCTTGCCAGGCACCTTTAAAATCTCCACCACTTGAAATCACTGTATAGAAATGTTCCGAAAAATCATATGCTATGCTCGATACAACTTGACCACTATGCAGGATAGAAAAGTTTGACTTTTGTAAAGGTGAACCCAATGCAAATTCTAAACTTGAACGACAATTAAGAAACGAACAAGAAAATCTATGGTTAGAAATCCAATTTCTAAATTTTATAAAAATCATGTTTGAGTCTACAAAAGAAAGCAATATCTCCCCGTTAGGTTTTGTATATATATGGCCCACTAAACGGATAATATTCAGTAATGGAAATCTATCCAAAATTGTTCTAAATACATCAGTAGAACACCCATGAATAGGAACAACTATTATAGTCGGATCATTCATAAACAAATTACATATATTTTGAATTTTATCATCTGCCTTAATATTATCGTCTTGTGGATCTATCAACCTCATCGCTAAAACTATTTGTTGACCCTCAACAGGAAATCCGTCCTGAAGAAGCTGTATTTTTCTTTTTCTAAAAAATCTCGAAACGTCTATATAGGAATTTAAAAGCTTTTTCCATTTTACTCTGGACCTGCATTTCTCATTTGTTAAAAATTGAATTGTATTTTGATGAAGAGACAACACAAAACTTCTCATAGCTACATAATCTTCTGAACTAACTTTTTTACGTAAAACTGAGATGCTCCCCCTGATGTTCTGTTCAACCAACATTTAATAACACTCCAATACTGATTCTACAGAGTAATTTTTATCTTCACTCTCATTAAATTTTGATTCCTGATGGATAAATGGCTCAAAGAAATCAAAAATAGGCAAAATCGCTTCCTCCAACTCAGAACTCTTTAATCTCTCACGAAAAGTCTCTTTCTCCATAATTATTTCTATAACTCCCACCTTTTCTGATATGATTTATTTTACCAAAAACGTAAAAAGCTGTAACCACAATGGCTTCCCACCGTCGTTACAGCCTTTCTCTCTTTATGTCTCCCTCTGTTCCTTCCAGGAATCGAACGGTGATTTCTCCATCAAGCTCTATTCTGATAGAGGAGTCTCTCAGAAATGTTGAAATCTATCTGTTCTTGCTTAAACAGATCACTTAAGGTCATACTGTAGCACCTATCAAGTAATCAGTTCTCTGTTAAGATTTCTCCCACTTACCATCAAACAAATCACTGTTCTCAGTTAAGAACTCTAATATAAAAATCACAGAGCGGGGGACATCTATTCCCTCATACTCCTTACCCCACAACCCCCACCTTGTGTCTACAAAAATAAATCTCTCTCAAATCCCCCAGCAACTTAATTACCTCAATTGAGGTAGTTACTCTGATACTTCCCCACCTCAATACAAAAGCCTTGGTTTCAAGGCTTTTCAACATCCCTTTCGTTCAAAGGTTTCTAGGCTTTTACGAGCAGTCCAACGCACTCAACGTGGTGGGTGTTGGGGTACATATCAAACGCTTCAACCGACTCCAGCCGCCAGCCTGCTGCCCGCAGGTAGCCGGTATCGCGGCCCAGGGCAGCCGGGTCGCAGGCCACATAGACAATCCGCTGGGGGGCCAGGGCAGAAACCTGTTCCATCACTGCCCGGCCAGCGCCCTCACGCGAAGGGTCGCAAATGACGACGTCCGGGGCGGCAAAGCGCCCAGCAGACACGTCTGCAGAAACCTGCTCAAGCACCTGCCCGACGTCCCCGCGTTCGACGCGCACGCGCGTCCGCTCAGATCTGTGGGTGCGGGAGGGCCCCTCGTCACCAAAGTTCTCAGACGCATTGCGGCTGGTCACGGGAGATCCCTCGACCGACAAAACCGTGCCCCTGTCCCCCACGGCGTCCGCCGCGAGCGCGGTGAAGAAGCCGGCACCGGCGTAGAGGTCGTAGACCGTCATGCCCTGCGACAGGCGGGCAGCTTCAAGCACAGCGTTACCCAGCACCTCGGGGGCGGCCCGGTGGATCTGCCAGAAGCCGGTGGCGCCCACGTTCCAGTAGAAGTCCTGGGCGTAGACGGTGGCTGTCTCCAGCAGGTTGGGGGTGGCGGCCCCGGCGATGATGTCGGCGGGTTTGGTGCCGCGGCGGCGTCCGCCCTTTTTCTCGGGAGTAAAGACCAGGGTGATCATGCGCTCTTCTAGAGAACCCCACAAGGATCGGGCCTGGGCCTCAATATCCGCGGCAACCTCGGCAGGCGTGGTGCGGGCAGATACGGTAAAGACCACGGCCACCATATCGGTGGCGGAAACCGCCACATCAACCCGGGTAATACCGGCTAGTTTGAGCCGGTGCAGCTCTAAGGCCTCGATGCGCTCATCGGCCAGGGGGAAGCCCGTGACTGGTACAGGCACCGAGCTAGAGTGCGGGAACATGGCGATCTGCTGGCTCTCGCGCTCCACCGCAAAATGCACTCGGGTGCGCCAGTGCAGCCCCTGCTCATCGCCGGGTAGAGCATGGACCAGCAGGTTAGCCAGTAGCGGGTGGTTAGCGGGCACACCGCCCAGGCGCACCAGCTGTTCGGTCACAATCTGCTGCTTATAGGCCCGCTGGGTGGCAAGATCCAGGTGGCCGTATTCCATACCGCCGAGAGGCTGGGCGGACGCGAGCGCGTCCGCAGGTGCCCAGGGGTGGGGGCGGCGCTGCGGTGAGGGGGCATCCACTGAGACGACGTCTGCGAAGAAGAAGCGGCCTTTGGGGCCGCGGCCGGTGATGCGGGCTGTGGCGGTCTCCCCCACGACGCCGTGGCGGACGAAGATGACCCGCTCCCCCGCCCGGGCAACCAGGGCACCACCGTGGGCGGGGCGTTCGGGGGTGAGTTCTAGGAGGTCACCGATAGCGGGTTCGGGGGAGGTGGGAAGAGTGGTCATGTGATTCTCGCTTGGGGTAGGGCTTGGGTGGGTGTTAGCAGTCAATTTGCCAGGGTACGGAGGCAACGACCACACCGGGTTCGTGGCGCAGGCGGGCTTTGAGTTTGTGCACGGTGCGGCGGTGGAAGATGCCCTGCCACCAGTGGGGCACCACATATTCGGGCAGGTAGACCACCAGCACGTCGCGGGGGGATTTTTGGCGCATATGCTGCACGTAGTCCAGCACGCTGGCGGACGGGTTGCGGTAGGGCGAGTCGAGCACGGTCAGGTCGACGGGCAGTTCGAGGGCTTCCCAGGTGTCGATGTTTTCGCGGGTGCGGGCTTCATCGACATTCACCACCAGAGCCTCGATGGAGGAAGGGCGGGAAGCTCGCGCGTAGGCCAGGGCTCGGAGCACAGGTTTGCGCACCCGCTCGACATAGATGAGGGCGTGGACGCGTGAGGGCAGGGCCCGGTCTGCGGCCAGTTGGTCGGGGTCGGCTGAGAGAGCCAGCTGCCGGTCGATGGCGCTGTAGTGTGTGTTGGTTTTTATCATGAGCCAGGTCAGAAGAAGTGTGAGGAGTACGGTGAACCAGGCACCGTGGGTGAACTTGGTAAGGATAATCACGACGAGCACCGTGACCGAGGCCCCGGTACCGATGGCGCTGATTCCGATATCGCGCCAGAGGGTGCGGCGTTTTTTGGTGTCGAGGGTGATGCGCTGGGCCCGCCAGCGGTTGCGAAGCACCGCGTACTGGGTGAGGGTCATAGCGGTAAAGACGCCCACGATATACATCTGTACCAGGGCATGCACGTTGGGCCCGACGATAGCAACTAGCAGCATGGAGCTAACGCCCAGGGCCAGCACACCGTTGGCGTAGAGGGAGGCTGAGCTTCGGGCCGACAGATGTACTGGTAGGTACTGTTTGGCCGCAATGGTGGTAGCGAGCATGGGGAAGCCGGTGAAGGCCGTCATGGCTGCGACCATCAGCACTCCGATGGTGGCAGTACCTAGCAGGATACTGGCTAAGGGCAGGCCAAAAATAGCATCGGTAATTTGCAGGAGCACGGGTACCTGGTGGAAGTCTTCGCCCGCGGGCTGCCCGTTGATCAGCAGCCCCTGAGCTGGGTCAAGGACGCTGACCACCCCGGTTTGCCGGGCCAGGTAGAGCACCCCCAGCAGGGACAGGGCAGACAGGCCGCCAATCACCATCAGGCTGGTGGCAGCGTTGCGCTGACGCGGCGGCGCAAAGGCCTTCACGGCGTTACTGACGGTGTTTACCCCGGTCAGCGCCACAGAACCCGAGGCAAAAGCCCTCACCAACAGCAGGCCAACACCGAGCTGGGTGGTCAGCACCTCGGCAGCACCGTCAGGTACCACCACCGTATACTCAGCCGATACCGCGCGCCCGAGCTGCCCGGTGGCGTCCGCAATGAGACCGCAGGCCACGGTTACCGCAAGCAGAACCAAAAAGACATAAGAGGGAAGGTGCGACACCCGCAGCATCACCTTGAGGCCGCGCAGGCAGATAAAGGTCACCAGAGCAATGAGGAAACAGGCAATCAGCCGCTGATGCCCCAGCAGTACCGGGGTAATCGACTCAAGGTACTGGGCAGCAGAAGACAGCGACACCGCAACCGTGAGCATAAAGTCAACCATCAGGGCAGCGCCCAGCACGATAGCGGCGGTTATCCCCAGGTTCTGGCGCACCAGGGCGAAGTCGCCGTGCTCCCCCACATGCTGGATGTTATAGCGGTAGGCACCCACCACAACCAGCAGAATCAGGGCAATGCCCAGCCCCACCAGGGGTGAGTAGGCTAGGGCACCGTGGCCGGCCAGGAGCAGGGTCAGCAAAATTTCGTCGGGGGCATAGGCAACCGACGAGAACCCGTCCGCCCCGAACAGGGGTAGGGCACGGCGTTTGGGCAGGTTGCCCTTCTTGGCGTGCCTGCTGGTGACGGGGGCACCAAAAATCAGGCGGGTGGCCGCGCTCCTAATATTTCTCACAGGCTCTAACCGTAGTCGGTAGAGCGGGGAAAACACAGCTATACACACCACATTTTGCTCGTGGGTCAGGACGCCTCCGCGCGGCTATGGCGCGCCGGTTGGGTGGTGGGGCCGCCGGGCGTAGACTAGAGGCAACCCTGCTGTGCGGGGTTTATGTTTGTTTCCGTCGTGGTTTCGTGAGGTGCTAAGTGCCCCATTTTGTGATTATGGGTGCTGGTCGTGTGGGCGTTATGCTGGCCCATACCCTAGAAGATGCGGGTCATTCGGTTGCTGTGATCGATCAGGATGACCGGTCTTTCCGCAGGTTGCGCAAGGATTTTGCGGGTAAGAAGGTGACCGGTGTGGGCTTTGATCGCGAGACCCTCAAGCGGGCCGGTATTGAGCACGCCTACGCTTTTGCTGCGGTGTCTTCTGGCGATAACTCCAATATTATTGCCTCTCGTGTGGCCCGTGAGACCTTTGGGGTGCAGCACGTGGTGGCCCGTATCTACGACCCCAACCGGGCTGAGTTCTACCAGCGTCTGGGTATTCCTACGGTGGCTGCGGTGCGCTGGTCGACCGACCAGGTGCTGCGCCGCATTTTGCCGGAGCAGGCTATGGCCGGTGATTTTCGTGAGGCTTCGGGACGTCTGATGCTCGGTGAGCTGCAGTTGCACGAGGACTGGGCTGGGCATGCCCTGACGGAGATTGAGCAGGCTGCCGGTGTGCGCGTGGCCTACCTGACCCGGTTTGGGGAGGGTATGCTCCCCACCAAGGAGACCTCCTACCAGCAGGGCGATACGGTGCACGCCATGATGCGCACCGAAGACATCAACGACATTGCCAGGGTGCTGGGTGCTCCCCCGGCACGCAATGCTGAGGGGGATCTGGAATGGAAGTAATCATCATCGGTGCTGGCTCGGTGGGCTCATCAAGCGCCCGCGAGCTGCTTTCTCACGGCCACACGGTCACCATTATCGACATCAAGCCCGAGGCGATTTCCCGCAGCGACATTCAGCACGCCCACTGGGTGATTGGGGACGCCTGCGAGCTGTCCGTCCTGCGCCAGGCCAAGCCCGAGAACGCGGACGTCATTGTGGCAGCCTCGGGCGACGATAAAACCAACCTGGTGGTATCGCTGCTGGCCCGCAGCGAGTTCGGGGTACCCCGCACCGTGGCCCGCGTGAACAACCCCAAAAATGAATGGCTCTTCGACGACTCCTGGGGCGTGGACGTTGCGGTTTCTACACCCCGCCTCATGACCGCTCTGGTGGAAGAGGCCGTTGAGGTGGGCGACGTCGTGCGCCTGCTGACCCTCAAGACCGGCAGCGCCACCCTGGTCGAATACACCGTGCCCACCGACCACCCGATTATTGGTCATACCGTCGATAACGTTCAGTGGCCCTACGAGACCACCCTTACCGCTATCCTGCGTGACGGGGTACCGATTACCCCCAGCGGCGACGACGTGATTGAGGGCGGCGACGAGCTCTTCTTCATCACCACCCCCACCGGTGAGGACGACATCCGCGCCCTCTTCAGCTAGCCTTCTTCCTGCTTATCAGTAAAAAGGACGCCGGCCCCACCTTCGATAAAGAAGGTGGGGCCGGCGTCCTTGTGCCTGCTACTAGAGGGCCGGAACAATCTCGTAGCGCGGGTTGTACATGAGGGGCTTCTCGCGGGTGCTCAGCATGCCCGAAACCCGAAGATAGCCACCTGCCTCTATACCCGGCACCTGACGCTGGCCCTGCCAAATCAGGGTCAGCACCGTACCTGGGCTCAGGGGCGGGAACTCCGGGTAGAGCACCCGGGGAGCCGCCCGGTTGACGCTAAACCGGGTGGTGAAGCCGGTCTCCTCATCCAGCACAGAAATCTGACCGGTTGAGGTGTCTTCGGTGGTGCTCACATCGGTGGTGTCATCAAGATCTTCACCGGTCTCTGCAATGGGCATACCCGTCATGGGGTGGGTCTTGGCCGGGGGCAGGGGCTTAGACTTATCGACCAGCAAGGTCACCTCGAACCGGGGGTTAGCCCCCACATGCGACATATGCACGCGGGTTACCCGCCCGGCGGCCCTGGCACGAAAACGCTCGGGGTACTCTTCCAGACGGGTCACCGGCCCGGCGGCCCGCTGCTGGGTAAAAGGAGACTCAGTCTCAGGCATGGGCGCTAGCCAATTTCAGTGATTTCGGGGCCGCGACGGGGCACCTCAACAGTGGGCTTCTTCTCAGCCTGGGCAGCCGCTGCGGCAGCGGCCTGGGCGGCGGCGGCGTCCTGAATGTTCTGGGGTACGCGCATGGGCAAAAGATCGCGCGGGGGCATGGGGTCAGAACCACGGTTGACCACGATGGTGCGGAAGACCTCTTCAAGGGCAGTAGCGCTCTCACCGGGTAGCACGGCCTTGCCCGAGAAGACACCGCGGACGAACCAGCGGGGCCCGTCCACACCCACAAAGCGGGCAATACGGAAGCCCTTGCGTCCGTCGGGAAGCTCAGCGGGCACGCGAGAGATCAGCTGACGCCCGAAGGGGCCGTCATTGATATCAACCTGGCCACCCTGGCGGCGCACGCTCTCAGACAGTTCCTTACGGATCTCATCCCAGATACCGCGACTCTTAGGAGCCGCAAAAGCCTGAACCTGCAAGGTGCCCTCGCCCAGCTGCAGGGTCACCGCGATAACCTGCTGGGTCTTCTGGTCCGCCTCAAGGCGCAAGTTCAGCCCGGGGTTACTCTTGACCAGCAGGCCACCCAGGTCGATGTAGCTAGAGCCGGTGCGCTGCTCGGTAATGTCAAAGGGGCCGTTATCACGGGTAAATTCTACGAAGGACGCCGCAGGCTCCTCCTGCGCGACAGGTTGCTGGGTGCCGATCTGGGCAGCCTCAGCAGGTGCCTCTTCAGCGGCGGTTTCCTTCTCGTCGCTCTCTACAGCGGCAGCTTCTGCGCCCTGCTCACGCTCAGTCGCGGCGTCCGCGCCATTCTTTTTCTTACCAAAACCAAACATAGTGCCTCCTTCGGCCCTCGCCTATCTCCTGCTCTTACTGTACGCCCGTTGAACCGAACCCGGCAGTTCCACGCTCGGTTTCGCTCAAACTCTCCACCACATTAAAAGTAGCCGACTCAAACCGCTGAATAACCAGCTGGGCAATGCGGTCACCGCGCTGAATCTCAAAAGCCTGCTCCCGGTCGGTATTGAGCAGGCAGACCATAAGCTCACCCCGATACCCGGAATCAACGGTGCCCGGTGCGTTCACAATCGTAATGCCGTGCTTAGCAGCCAGACCCGAACGGGGGTGCACCAGACCCACATACCCCTCAGGCAGGGCAATCGCCACGCCGGTCGGCACCAGGGCCCGCTCACCCGGTTGCAGGGTGAGGTCCACGCGAGAGCGCAAATCAGCACCGGCGTCCCCGGGCTGGGCGTAGGCGGGGGGCTCAATTCCCTCATCGAGCATCTTGATATCAATCTTAAGCTGGTTCATCACCCTCTTTACTGTACCGGCTTAAGCGCTCCGGTGCCGCCCACATCGGGCGCCAAAACCCCTTAGACTAGAACCTGTGCACCGGGTTTGCCCCGGCTCATACTTCACAACTTGTCCCTCGTCGAAGGAAGCTATGCCTGCTACCGCCCCCACCGTGCTGTACCGTGAACGTCTGGCCCCCGGAATCGGCCTGTGGATAGGCTGCCTGGGCGTTGGCCTAGCCTCTTTCCTGGTCGGCGCACCGATTAATATCACCGCTGGCATCGTTGCCGGTATCGTGATGTTCCTGCTGGTCGGCGGAATACTCTACGGCAGCTCCCCCACCATCGAAATTACCGAGACCACTGTACGCTTCGGTAGGGCCCGTATCGAACGTGACTATGTTGGTCGAGCCTACGCCTTCCGAGGTGAAGATGCCCGCCTCGCTACCGGCCCGGCCCTCGATGGCCGCGCCTACATGTGTTTCCGCGGGTGGATTACCTCGGTCATTCGTGTTCAGATTACTGACCCGGCTGACCCCACCCCCTACTGGATTGCGTCCTCCCGCCACCCAGAAAAAATTGCCGCCATCCTGAATGAGGGTCTGCCCGAAGAAGACTAAGACGCCCAAAGGCTGCTAAGCACCTGGCAGGCATCATCTCTATGCGATACGAGGGCGGGCCCGCGTTATATAACGCGGGCCCGCCCTCTTACTTTTGAAGTTTCTTAGTCTTTAGCTCTCGCACTCGATGCAGAACTTGAGATCGCCCTCTTCGCGAGCAATCTGGGAGCGATGACGCACCAGGAAGCAAGAAGCACAGGTGAACTCGTCGTCCTGTGCAGGGAGCACCACAACATTCAGCTCTTCATTGGAGAGGTCAGCACCGGGCAGCTCAAAACTTTCGGCCGCTGCGTTTTCGTCCTCATCCACTGCACCTGACTGCATTTCTGAGGGGCGTGAACGCAGCTCCTCAAAGGACTGGTCCTTGCTCTCTTCATCCTGCTTGCGAGGTGCATCGTAATCGGTTGCCATGGTTTTCTCCGTATTAAGTGTGCGAAGGGTAGATACCCCCTCTGTCTGGTCTGGGGTACCTGCACCTCGGTCTTGGTGTCGACCAACTCTGCGCTCGTCAGGGTCTACGACTGTGTTGAGGTGACGGGTAGAATTGTTCACCATTGCCCCCGATAATGCAAGTGCAAACTTCATGTTCTCTCTCAGCGAGTCACAATGGCTCAGACAGGGCTGATACGGGAGCAGAAAAATATTTCAAGCTCTTGCTGAACTTGAGCGAAAAACCCTTGAAAAACCGGGTTTTTTCAAAACTTCTCTCCTGCCCCCAGCTACTTTAGCTTTCAAGCACAGCTTGAGCCGGTAGTCTTTCAAGTAAGTGTAAAGATTGAAGTGAGCACCCCTCTCTGCTGAGGCGGTGCCCGGCCCCATCTAAGGAGACCGAGCAGTGCGAGAACTGCGACTTGCTGGCATTCACGACGACGGTGAAAACCTCGTCCTCGAATCATCTGACAGCGCAACCTACCTCTTGCCCATCGACCAGAACCTACGGCAGAGCATTGCCCGCGCCCGCCGTATCAGCCCCCTGCGCGGCGGCAGCGCTAGCGGAGCCTTTGGCCCCCGCGATATCCAGACCCGCTTCCGCCAGGGTGCAACGGTTGAAGAGATTGCCGCAGAGTCAGGGTGGGAGCCGGAGCGCGTGCGCCGCTACGAGTGGCCCATCGTCGCTGAACGCGCCAACATCATCCAGACAGCCCGTACCGTGGTCATCTCCCCTGCCCCCGGCCAGGGTGGAACTGCTCAGAGCCTCAATCAGCACATCGAAGCTGTATCTGAACGCTTCGACTTCTCCCAAGCCCCGATGGAGTGGAGCACCTGGCAGCAGGAGTCAGGCCAGTGGACCGTGTCTGTCGATGTAGAGCTAGGCGAGGACGCCCAGGCTAACCTGCCCCGCGGCGTCATGTTCCCCGCTCGGTGGAACTTCAACCCTGCCAACCAGAGTATCTACGCTTCAAACGAAGCCGCCTACTTCCTCATGGGCCGCGACCACTCCCACGATGCCCCCATTCCGGGCCCGGCCAAGCAGGCAGCGGCGCCCCAGGACGAGGCTGCAAGCGACATTCCCGAGCAGGCTGCTCCTGCCACCGTTGGTGTTCAGGTTGCTGAGCCCCGCATCGCCCGCGTGAGCATCCCCGAGCAGAAGGAACAGAACGAGCTGCTCGATGAGCTCACCGCCCGCCGCGGCGTCCGCTCCTTTGACCCTGCCAGCGAGCGCAAGCTAGCTGACCTGCTCGAACGTGCCCGCCGTAGCTCCCGCCCCGCCCCCGCGGCCGAGGTGCAGGCCGAACCTGCCCCTGAAGCCGAAGAACCTGCTGCGCCGGTAGCCGAAGAAGCAGCCCAGCAGCAGACTGCCGCTAGCGAAAATACCGCTAGTGAAAATACCGTAGAGCAGCAGGTACCTGAGGAGGCTACCGAGATGGGCGCCGAAGCTCCGGTAGCTCTTGAGGAAGCTCCCCTGCCCGCCGAGACTTCAAGTGCTCAGGGCGCCCTGCCTGATGAGCAGGTCCAGGAAGCTGAGGGCTCTCATGTCGCTGTGGAGCCTAAGGGGGAAGACGATATCCAGGAGGCTGAGGCCCCCCTCGCCGAGACTGCAGAAGATGCCCCTGAGGCTCAGGCCGAGCAGGTCGAAGAGCCTAAGACCCAGCAGCCCAAGTCGAGCCGGGCTAAGCGCACGAGCGTACCGAGCTGGGATGACATCATCTTCGGCAACCAGCGCCGATAGAGCCACCGTTATCCGGTGTAGGTTATGGCCCCGCGTCCGCCTGTCTAGGTAGAACGCGGGGCCTTACCGTCTGACGAGAAGCGGAAGGGGGTTGCCCTGCACCGCCAGCATTTTCGTTAGAGGCACCACAGCACCGGCAAGCTTTCAGCGCGTACACTAGATACAGTAATCTCTCTTATTTTCACCGCACCAGCCCATGTCGCGCCCCTTTCGCAGACGGGTAAAGGGCTTATAAATACTTGATAAGGAAACCGTGACCACGCCCCGTTCCCACCAGTCACCACATTCTAAAGACCAGAAGCCCACCACCGCCGACGACGCCACAGAAGCTTTCCCTTCCCCCGCTGCCGAGGGCGCTACCGATGATGCAACCGAAGCTATGCCGCTAGCTAACGGTTACGAGTACGTGACTGAAGATAGCGGGAGCACCCGTACTGTTGTGGATACGGACGACGACTCTCTGGCCTTTGGCCTCATGCGCAACGGCGACGTCGTTGAGAAACTCACCCGAGAAGAACGACGGGCAGACAGGGCTGCCGAAAAGGCCGCAGCTAAAGAAGCTGAACGGGCAGAAGAGGCCCGCAGGCAGGCGGCTCTTGCCGCAGCGGCGGCCGCAGCAGCTGAACGTGATCAGCTGAACCCCCGTCATGCGGAAGATGAGCAGGAAGAACGCAAGACCGGGTCAAAGGTCTTTTTTGTAGGTTCCGCGGTGCTCACGGCAGCCGCTATCGCCCTAGTCGCAGCTTTCTTACTACCCCTCAACGACGAAAGCTCTCAACAAACCACGGTAGAGGCGACCCCGGCACCCACGGTAGCAGAGACCAGCTCAGCGGCTGCAGAAAGTTCAACGGCGGCACCCGTTCCTAGTTTTAACACCAAGGCGCCGACTGTCACAGAACAAGACGGCGGCACCGAAGAGCCGGTAGCCCCCGGTAGCGTTCTATATGCGCCGACTGAAGAAGTTCCTGCAGTTGAGCAAATCCCCGAGCCTTCAGCGCTGGAACCAACTCTCGACAGTACCGAAGATGAGACTCCGGTGGCAGAGGAAACCCTAGTTCTTGAGCCAACCCAGGTAGCTAATGACCCGGGTGAAGTTGTAGCTCCCGGTGACGCTACTCCTGCTGACGAACCTGATCGCTCCGTCGAAACTTCAGCTACGGACGAAGGTAGCGCAGCGAGTGTCCCCTTAACTCCCGCAGATGAGGGAAACGCCGTGGCTCCTACCGCAGCGGCAGCCACTGGCTCCTAACCCCACGCGGTGGGGGAAACGTCCGCACCGGTTCTAGCCGGTGGGTAGCATCAGCAGGGGCACCTGAGTTTCCTCAAGTGTGAGAGACCCGTGCTGGCCCACCATCTGCAGGGCGTGGGGCTTGTAGTGCCGCATGTCGTAGAGGGCGATAGGTTCGCGGGCAGCCACGATAATATCGCCGATACGGCGGCGAGCCTCGTCGGTTATCGGCTGGCCAAAATAGCCGGCTTCAAAGAGTTCTTCTGAGTCAAAGACCCAGGCCTGTTCTCCCCAAGCCTCAGCCCACCGGCCCAGGGCGTCCTGGCGGGCAGAAGCGCTGGGGTCTTTCAAGTAGAGCTGCACCATGCGGGGTTCGCCCGCCGTCAGCTCAATGTTATCCAGCAGAGCCGTATCGCCCGAGTAGTCGATGCGGTTCTCAGGGGCGATATCGACCATGCCGTGATCTGCCGTCACCAGTAGTAGCACGTGCGGGGGCAGTCTGCGGGCCAGCGATTTCAGCGCGAGGTTGAGCTCTTCAAGCTGCTCTAGCCACTGGTCAGACCGGGTACCGAACTTGTGCCCGGCCTGATCGATTTCCCCCCAGTAGAGGTAGACCAGGGACGGCTTACGGGAATTTAGCAGGCTAGCGGCCAGGGTGGTTCGGGCGGCGTACCCGGCTGCGTGCACGAAGCGTCCGCCCCGCAGGCCAGCCTCGCTCAGGCCGGTGCCCGCATACTTGCTCAGCGATACTGTCGCTACATCCAGGTGGTTCTGGTAGCGCTCAAAGACGGTGGGGTGGGGCTGCCACTGGTGGGGGTCGACGGCTTTGTCCCAACCCGACAGCTGGTTCATGACGGCCCCGGTAGCCGGATTTTTCACCTCGTACCCCGCCATGCCGTGGTAGCCCGGCGGGGTCGCTGTTCCCAGGCTGCTGAGTGAAGCTACCGTGGTTGAGGGGACGGCCGAGTGAATCGGGCCAAGCTGGGTGGCCTTCTTCAGGAAGGGGGCGTAGGAGCCATAGGTACTCAGTAGGCTCTGCCCCAGACCATCGACCATGACCAGACAAACGCTACGGTAGCGGGTAGGGTCAACCCCGGCGGCGCGCAGGCGGTCTGCCAGGCCGAGCAGGTCATGACGCCCTGCCCCGTGCAGGGGGTGCGGGTCGGGGGTGATAGACCCCTGGGCGACCAGGGTGCCGCAGGATTCGAAGAGATCGGCTAGATTGTTGCCGCCATAGCCGGGTTCGGTGGGTAGGGCGTTACCGCAGTAATCGGTCAGGACGCTCATCTTAGGCTCCTGCCTGCGCGGAGCCGCCTGCTGGGGCGGCAACCTGGTTCATAGCCGCCATATGGGCAGAGCGCAGAGCGCGGGCGAAGCTCCTAGCCTGGGTGGTAGCCTCTTCCCCGTCGGCCGGGGCGCTCACGCGCAGGAGCATGTCTTCCCGCGGGCCCATACCGGTGTAGCCGTGGTCGGCGTCGCAGGCGGGGTCGGGGCAGTCTGCCGGTTGCACATCAAGGCGCTGGGAGCCCGTCCAGGCAATCAGCATCGAGACTTCTGAGACGAGGCTACCGGCCTGGTAGTGCTGGGGCTGCGGGTAGGTGTAACTGATGGTCAGGGTTCGAATACGGCTCACGTGCAGGGTCTCAACCGACACGTGGGCAAGAACCTGCTGGCCGCTTTCGTCGAGGTTCTGGTCATCTAGGTGGGCAACCAGGAGCATCTGACCGGCCAGCACCAGCACCGTAATGTGGCGGTGCACCTCGTTCTGGTCAAAGTGGGTCTCTACCTGAACCAGGTGCGAGGTAGGTACCAGCCCCGCCAGGGCTTCATCGACCGTATCGAGGACGAGCTCAGGGTAAAAGCCTGCCTGCTGAATATCCCTGGTGAGGGCTTCGGCTGCGCTGAGGTTCATCGTCTCGTCTCTTTCTAGGGTGTATCTGGCCTGTAGGTCTACCTTCCATCTTAGGTCATGGCTAGGTTACACTTAGCTGCTCATGGTTCGGCGGGCAGAATCGGTGCGCTGCTGGGGGTTGCCCAGGCGTATCTTGGCGCCCACCACCGTGAGGGTTTCTTGTGAGAGCAGGACGGGGTTGAACTCAAGGTAGGCAATCTCGGGGTGGTTGTCTTTCATCAGGGCTACCCGGGCGCAGAGGTCTTCGAGCAGGTCAACCCGCACCTGGGGCAGGTCGCCGTCGGCAAAGAGCTTGGCTGCTGCCTTGGGCGAGCGCACCATCTTGTAGACATCCCGTTCGGTCAGCGGTGGGATGCGGTGGGCCCAGTCTTCCAGCAGACTGGTGGCGTCCCCGGCCATGCCGAAGGAGACCACGGGGCCAATCAGGGGGTCTTCGATGCCGGTGAGTACCGCTGTTTGGCCGGCCGGGGCCTGTTTCTGCACGGTGAGGTCGAACCTGCCGTAGGGTTCGAGCACGCGGTGCATTTGGGCTACTTCGCTGATGAGTTCGGTGTCGCTTTCGATGCCCAGGCGCACACCGCCCAGGTCTATGCGGTGGCGCAGGAAGTCGTCAGTTGTTTTCAAAACGACCGGGTAGCCGCCTGCCCGGGCAGCGGCCTCAACGGCTTCTTCTGCGGTGTCAAAACCGTACTCGGGCAGCAGGCTAATGCCGTAGTGGGCAAGGAGTTCTTCGGTGGCAGAAGCTGGTACATCGAGCAGGTTCTCACCGCTCACCTGGGTCAGGTGCTGGGCAATGTCAGCGGCCGCAGCCTTGGGGCTGACGTTCTCGGGAGTAGCCAGAACCCCGGTTTCTTTCTCGCGCCACTCCACATAGTCCATGACGCTTGCCAAAGCCAGGATAGAAGCCCCCGGTGACTCAAAGCAGGGCAGCCCTTCTTGCAGGAGGGGGGCGCTCTCCCCCGCTGTGTCCCCCTCTGCCGGGGCGGGCGTCCGCTCATCCGGGTCTTCCCAGATTCCGCGAAGGGCGGCATCAAAGCTGAGCGTGCCGGGGAAGGCAGCAACCACGGGTTTTCCGGTACGCTTGCCTGCACGGTAAAGGACGCGGGCAACGTCCTTGGGGTCGATAGAGTCACCGGTGAGGAAGACTCCGATAGCCGCATCAATATCTGATGCTTCGAGGGCGCTGGTTGCCACGTCTTCAAGCACCTCTAGCCCGTCGATCCCGTCATCGGTGAGCCTCAGCATGGACTCGGTCACCCGCACATCGATGTTCAGGGCCTCGGACTTGTCGGCGATAATCTGTCCCAGGGCTGAGGCGTTGGAGAGGATAGCCACGCGCCGCCCAGCGGGAAGGGGCTGGGAGACCAGCACCTGGGCAACGTCGAGCACCTGGTCGAAGGTTTCGGCACTGATAACTCCGGCCTGCTTGAACATGGCATCCAGGGCTTCGGTGGGGGCGATGGAGGTCCGCCCCGAATGCCCGGGAGGGAGCTGCTGGCCGGTCACAGCGTTCTTGGCCACGAGCACGGGCTTGACGCGGGAGAGCCTACGGGCGATACGGGAGAACTTTCGGGGGTTACCGATAGATTCAAGGTAGAGGGCACAGACGCGGGTTGCTTCGTCATCTTCCCAGTACTGCATGATGTCGTTACCCGACACATCTGCGCGGTTGCCCGCAGAGACCAGGGACGATACACCGATATTGCGCTTGACGGCGGTGTTAGAGAACATGGCGCCGATAGCTGAGGACTGGCTAAAAAGACCCAGGGCGCCGGGCTTGGGGTCCTGGGCGCTGATGGTGGCGTCAAGGCGGACGCCAGGGTTATTGTTCAGCAGGCCGAAGGAGGCAGGGCCGATGACGCGCATACCGTGGCTACGTGCTGATTTCACCAGGGCTTTTTGGCGGGCGCGGCCGCGGGCCCCGTCGTCCGCGTAGCCGGAGGTGTAGATGAGGACGCCGCGGACGCCCGCCTCGCCGCAGGCTTCTACGGCTGCGGCTACCTCGGCGATGGGGACGGCGATAATAGCTAAATCTACACGGGCCGGTACTTCACCGATGCTGGGGTAAATGGGCACCTCACCGGCAGGTAGCTGATTCTCGTTGACGCCGTAGAGGGTTCCGGTGAATCCACCTGCAACCAGGGTTTTAATGACCTTGTGGCCGTTGGCTTCCCAGCGGGGTGCTGTACCGATCACGGCAACGGTGTCTGGGGCAAGGAGCTCGGCGATAGATTTGGCTTCGGCACGGTGTTCGCGGGCTTCCATCACGCCGCGGGAGCGGTCGGTGGGGTCGATGTTGAAGTAGACCATGACCAGGCCGTCTTCAAATTCGCGGGAAATCTCGTAGCCCGCATCGGTGAAGACATTGAGCATTTTGCGGTTCTGCGGCAGGACTTCGGCGCTGAACCTGTCGATACCGCGTTCGTTAGCTGCTGCTGCAAGGTGTTCTAGCAGGATTGACCCGATGCCGCGCCCCTGGTGGGCATCGGAAATCATGAAGGCCACTTCGGCCTCGGTGGGGTTGTGGGTGCGGTCGTAGCGGCCGATGCCGATCATTTCATCGCCCAGCATGATGACGAAGGCGACCCGGTTATTGTGATCCACCGTGGTGAACCGGGTCAGTTCTTTGTCGCTCAGGGTGGGCTTGTGGGTGAAGAAACGCAGGTAGATAGTGCGTTCAGACTGGCCCGCGTACATTTTTTCGAGGGCTGCCCGGTCGGTAGGGACGACGGGGCGCAGGTTGGCAGTGGCTCCGTCGCGCAGGACGACGTCCGCCTCCCAGTGGGCCGGGTAGATGAAGGGAATTTCGGCGGTCGTAGGGTGAGCCGGATCTGCTGGGGTGAAACGGGGGGCGTGGCCGTCCTGCTCGTAGCGGCCTGCGGGTGCTTCTGATTCAGTCACGGGGTGCTCCTGGGCATGCTGGGGGCGCTTTCCCCCATCATAACGCGATTGAGGTGGAGCTCACAGCCCCATGGTTGCGATGGGCCCTCTCGATGATTAGTGGAAGAATAAGAGTCGCTGCAGGCTCCCACTCATTTTTAGTAGCTGGTGTTGCTCTCGATACAGCGGGTGATAGCCTCTTCGTCCCCGGCGTGGGTGATTTCGCAGTTTGCGGTTTCGGCCCCGTTCAGGAACCAGCTCGCCATGAAGTAGAAGAAGACCGCCACCGGGATGCAGAGAATGCCCAGGGCAATACCGCCCCAGGCCATACCGGCTGTCTGCCCATGAAAGCGGGTGCGCGGGTTACGTTTGCGAGCGTGTAAGGCTTTGATACCCAGCACGATAGCTGCCACCGCAGGAATGAGAGCTAGCAGGGCAAAAACGCCCGCCATGAGCACTACAAGCCAGCTCGCCACGCCCACCGATAGAGCCATGACCGCCTGGTAGTAGCCACGGCCTCGCTTATCCCGCACCATTTCTCCATAGGGGCGGCGGTGGGCGCCTGGCACCCGGTACTGGGCAGGCTCCCCCGGGGTTTCGTAGTCCAGAACAGGAGGCAGAAGGACGCCTGTGCCCGCGGGTGCTTGCGACTGGGGGGTAAGCGGGGGCTGGGTGCTCACGGCGTCCTCTTTCTTCCTAAAATCATTGGCCCGCTACTGGGCCTTATCTTATGGTCAGCTTACCAGTACCGTCACCTCGTAATCTAGGCAACAGCCCCGCTTCTACTCACCGCATAGAGGCGAAGAAACGGGGCTGGAACTTGCTGCTACTCAGAGAACTAGGCGGTAACAGCTACCTTTTTCGGAGCAATTTTGAGCAGGGCGGCACCAATAAAACCAAGCACAACTCCCAGTCCCATGACCAGGGCTGATACACCAAAGGAAACAACCGAGGTGAAGAGAGAAGCGCGCAAGAAAGAAGCGTCCATCACCAGGTTGCGGCGGGTCTGAAGTTCTTCTGCCAGTGTTTCATCGCCAGTCTCTTGAGCTTCGCGCACCATGGCACCCAGCTCGGCATAGGTTTTTCCTTCGTAAACGGTACCTTCAGCACCTGCGGTGGCATGCTGGCGAATGGTTTCTGCCTGAGCGTAAGCAGTCAGGGGGCCTTTAACATCCTTACCGGCAAAGGCGCCGCCCATAAATTCAGAATCGGCAGGTACGCTAATGCGCTCTTCTGCGAGCTGGTTGCTAACTGTAACCCACACGGTGGCACCTCCAATCAGCATGACGATGGCGGCAAGAATCGATACAAGCCCGGCAAGGCGTGACATGGTAGGCCTCTCAAGAGGTAGTGGGTGAATATTGTCCACTGCTGAATCTTCAGCAATGTTTTATAACTATGTATTATTTTATCGTCCACCACCCCCTTATTCCACTTCGCATAAAACCTCTTAATATTCACTTAAAATAGTCCACATAACCTTATTGATAAGGTGCTTTAGACTGAATCACCTACACTGAGAGTGCCCTTTAGGGCCATATCGTGCCGCAGCCACATTAGTTCGATACAGGTATCAATTTCATTCAGACTACGGCCGGTGATCTGCTCAAATTTCGCGACCTTATTCCGCAAAGTATTCTCGTGGATATAGAGAGCCTGGGCAGCATCACGATAACTACGGCCATGCTCCAAAAACGCCCACACATACATCAGCAGGGCTTCACCGCCGCCGCGATTCTCCCACAAAGGCGCCAATAACCCCTGTCCCACAACATCCCCCAGCCAGGGAGCACACGCAACCGCTAGGCGCCAGCCCCGGCTACGCACATCAAAGCACCCTACGCTGCCCGGTTCTAACGAAGCCAAGACGATTCGTGCTTCTTCCAGCGATTCTGCAAGTTTTCCAATACGCACGGGGCACCCAAGAGCCAGAACTCCACCCCGAAGATCCTGCCGTTCACTCGCTCGGGAGGCAGCAGCGTCCGCCCCCTCAAGGGCTGGAAGCACCCCCACCAGGCACCCCTCAACCGCATCGGCTACAGCCGGGGCAAGAGCATCCGAAAAAGCGTTCTCAACCTCAGCAGCCCATGTAATCGGGGAGATCTCCCGACCCAGAACTACCTGATATTCCAGCTCCCCGGGCAGCCCCAGGCGACTAGCCAGGCGCTCTTCGTCCACCGCCTCCAAAGTTCCCTGCACAAGACGAGTTAGAAAGTCGCGTTTTTCAACCTTTCTCCGCTCGGTGTCGCTCAACAGGGCAGGTTCATAGTCGCGCGCCGCCTGAACCATGAACCACTCACCCACCTCCCACATAATCCCCATGGACTCCAGGCGTTTTTCAAAAGGCAAGCCAGAACGCTCAGCCATCTGCACAAATCTTCGCTGGGTAGCAGATAGAGCAAGGCGGTGCGCCCTCAACACAGAGGCTAGAGAAACCCCCTGCACCTTTCGGCGAGGAGCCACCTCATAGACCCTTTCACGCCCACCATCCAAGACTTCATCTACAGGAGTAGAACTTTCTTGGCACATTATCGCCGCATCAAAAACCCCTGCCACGCTATCAACCAGCTCTTCACGTGGCACTGCCCGGTACTCCGAGAGCTCATCAACAACAGCTCTTACAGCACTCACCACCAGGGCATCCTTTTCCACAACCAGAGTTCGCAGTAAAACATCCAAGCTAATGTAAGGTATCTCACGCATATCACTATTGTAGAAAATTACACACCGGAACAACATGTAATGAAAAAACCTACATTGCCATGATGTAAATCACATTATTAGTGTTAGTGCAACGCCTACCGCACCGGGGGCGTCCACACAAACAACACCAAGGGAACCAAAGATGACAGAAGCAATCTTCAAAGCAGAAAAGGTGATGCAGCCGGTACGTACCACAAAGCAAAAGCGCAAAGCCTTTATCGGGGCCGTCGCCGGGCACCTCATCGAATGGTACGACTACGGTGTCTACGGCTTTGTCGCTATCTACGTAGGCGCTGCTTTCTTCTCAGCCAACACACCAGCCGTAGCCCTGCTCGCATCCTTCGCAACCTTTGCACTTTCTTTCTTTATGAGGCCCCTCGGTGGCTTCGTCTTCGGCCCGCTCGGTGACCGCATCGGACGCAAAAATACCATGGCCCTGGTCATGTTCCTTATGTCGGGCTCCACCTTCGTGATTGGCCTGCTCCCCACCTACGAAGCCATCGGTTTTGTAGCCCCCGCTCTACTTATTCTGGCTCGCTGCCTTCAGGGGCTCTCCGCGGGCGGTGAAATCGGCACCGTCACCTCCTACGTTGCCGAATATGGAGGCCCCGAACGTCGCGGCCTAGCTACCTCTCTGCTCATGACCATCGCAGTCTCAGGCCTTATTCTGGGCTCCATCGTAGCCAACGGCCTTGCCTCAATCCTGGGCGATGCTGCCATGCAGGAATACGGCTGGCGCATCCCCTTCATCATTGCAGGCCCACTCGGCCTTATCGCTGCCTTTATCCGCTCCCGCCTTGAAGACACAGCCCAGTTTGAGGCAATTTCAGAATCAGGCCATCAAGAGAAGCGCCCCATCCGCGCCACCTTCCAGTGGAAACTCAACATCACCCTTGTCGCAGGCTCCATTGCCCTGTTGGCAAGCATGTTCTACCTTATTTTGACCTACTCCTCCACCTACTTCGTCAAGGACCTAGGATTCTCAGCTAATACCCGTTTCTGGTTCATCACTATCGGCGGTCTAACGGCGGCCTCCCTCATGCCCCTGGGCGGCCTGATTACCGACGTTTTCGGCCGGCGCTGGTTCCTCATGGCAACCTCTGCGCTCACCATCCCCGCGCTCTACTGGTACTTCACCACGGCCCCCGGCTCAACGCCGTCCGAAATCTTCCTGCCCTTTATGGTAATTTGCGTGCTCTTTGGCCTCTACTCTTCAACCCCCTACGCGGTGATGAGCGACCTGATTCCCACGTCCATTCGCGCCACCGGTATTTCCATGGGCTACAATATTCCCGTTGCAGTCTTCGGCG
This sequence comes from Rothia sp. L_38, assembly GCF_050689125.1. Classification (NCBI taxonomy): domain Bacteria; kingdom Bacillati; phylum Actinomycetota; class Actinomycetes; order Micrococcales; family Micrococcaceae; genus Rothia; species Rothia sp. L_38. The sequence goes on from NZ_JBOEQD010000003.1 coordinate 95,838, forward strand.
GCTCCGCGCCCTTCATCGCCACCTACCTGGTCAACGCAACAGGCGACATTACCTCGCCCATGTACTTCTTCATCGGTTGCGCGGTCCTTTCCTTCCTAGCTGCAGCTTTCACTACCCAGAAAAACTATCAGCGGGTTCGTGACGCCGATGCTGACCTCATGGAGAAGGTTGCTACTTCATCTATCCCCACGGTCGAGCCTAAGAAGTAACGCCAACTCGTAGAGACACAGAAAAGGCCCTCCGCCCGGATTACCCGGGCGGAGGGCCTCAATACTGTGGAGATGCGGGGAATCGAACCCCGGTCCGATGTGGCGTCAACGGGTCTTCTCCGTGCGCAGTTTGCGAAAGCGGTGTTTTCGGCTACCTTGCTTGCGCAAACACTTACAAGGCCTAACCTAGCCGTATAAAAGTCCCACCCGGCCCTACGACAAGGACGGGCAGCAGTGGCCTTTTAAACTGATGGTAGGGGCTGAGCCAAAGGCAAGCTCAGGCTACCAGACTGCATCGCTGGGATTATTAGGCAGCGAGTGCGAAGTCAGTGCGCTTAGATTCTGCACTTATTTTTTTGCAGAGGGCGTTAACGAGATAACCCTGCGTCCTCGGCACGCTTCATCCATCTCAACTCACATCGTCGAAACCGATCATCCCCATATTCTTGTATCAAAGAACGCCAAGCTAAGCGTTTTCCAGTGCTCTTTCGAGTCGCAACTCATCGGTGAAAGACACCGGCCCAATTAGCTCGGATGTACCAGTCTACCAGCTGGCTCTCCATGCTGTAAAGAGCCAGCTGGCAGGTTGATTAGACGTTGCTGCTTGAATCTGTGACGTCAAGGCCCAGCTGCTGGTTAATGCACTGTTCCATGAGAACCTCGTCCTGAGAGTAGGCCATACACTCACCGAAGGCTGAGAAAATCCAGCCGAAGAACACCAACATTGCCAGGGAAATAAGAATGCCCAGGGAGCTAAATACGATGCCGGTGATAGCCAGACCCTTGCCGCCGCCACCGGTCTTGGTCTTACGCAGGGCAACGATGCCCAGCACCAAGCCAACGATACCCAAAATACCGCCTAGAATGACCCAGCCGCTCAGGAAAGATAGGATACCTAGAATCAGCGACGTAATGGCTAGGCCCTTAGGTGCTGAGGCTACCTGCTGGCCGTAAGCGTCATACCCGTAGGACGGGTAGCTGGCAGGCTGCTGGCTGTAATCTGCTTGGCCGTAGGTAGGCTGTGAGTAGTTGGGCTGTGTGTAGTTAGGCTGTGAGGAAGCACTGTTAGCCTGCTGGCTATAGTCCCCGTTTCCCTGCTCTGTGGAACCTGAGCTGTACTGCCCGGGCACGTAATCGCCGTAGGGGTTTTCCTTGTTGTTTCCGGTGGTCATTTCTCTCCTTCGAGTAGGTTGTTAGGCTAGCCCAGGTTCTTATAGCGCATAGCGCGCTGGGCTTCGAGGTTGTCCTGGCGCTCACGCAGGGCCTGGCGCTTGTCGTAGTCGCGTTTACCGGTGGCCAGGGCAATTTCTACCTTGGCTCGCCCCTTGCTGAAATAGAGCTTGAGGGGCACGACGGTGTAGCCGCTTTCCTTGAGCTTCTGAGCGATCTTATTGATTTCGCTGCGGTGCATGAGCAGTTTACGGCGGCGACGGGCTGCGTGGTTGGTCCAGGAGCCGCGCCCGTATTCAGCGATATGGATGCCCTCTAGCCACAGCTCATTGCCGTACATCTGGCAGAAGCCGTCGGTAATTGAGGCTCCCCCATCGCGCAGGGATTTAACCTCGGTGCCCATGAGCACCAGCCCTGCCTCCCAGGTTTCTACGATGTTGTAGTTATGGCGAGCGCGGCGGTTGGACGCTATGGTGTGGTTATTCGGGTCTTCTTTCGTTACTTTTTTCTTAGCCACGATTATTCTTCGTTCTTTCTTTTCTGTCGTTCTGCTGCGCGCCACCGCACGCCGGCGTCGATGAAACCGTCGAGCGCACCGTCGAATACGGCGCTGGGGTTTCCCTCTTCATAGTTGGTTCGCAGGTCTTTGACCATCTGGTAGGGGTTGAGCACGTAGGATCGCATCTGGTCACCCCAGGAGGCTTTGACGTCACCGGCAAGTTCCTTCTTTTTGGCGTCCTCTTGCTCTTTGCGGAGCAGGAGAAGGCGGGATTGCAGGACGCGCAGTGCTGCGGCTCGGTTTTGTAGCTGGGACTTTTCGTTCTGCATGGAGACCACGATGCCGGTGGGGATGTGGGTCATACGGACGGCGGAGTCCGTGGTGTTCACGGACTGACCGCCGGGCCCTGAGGAGCGGAATACATCGATTTTGAGTTCGGACTCGGGGATTTCGATGTGGTCGGTCTGCTCGATGAGGGGGATGACTTCCACCGCAGCGAAGGACGTCATGCGTTTGCCCTGGCTGTTGAAGGGAGAGATGCGCACCAGACGATGGGTTCCCGCTTCGATAGATAGGCGCCCAAAGGCGTAGGGGGCTTTGACCTCAAAGGTTGCTGATTTGAGGCCGGCTTCTTCGGCGTAGGAGGTATCCATCACCGTGGTGTCGAAGCCGTTTTTCTCGGCCCAGCGCAGGTACATGCGCAGAAGCATCTCTGCGAAGTCGGCGGCATCCACGCCACCGGCTCCTGCTCGGATGGTCACGACGGCGTCGCGCTGATCGTACTCACCCGAGAGCAGGGTGATTACTTCGAGCTCTGCTAGGCGCTTTTCGATAGCCTGCAGTTCGGTTTCTGCTTCGGCAAGGGTGTCAGCATCGCCCTCTTCGTCGGCGAGTTCTACCATGACCTCAAGGTCGTCGATGGCCTGGCTTAGTTTGACGAGCTTATCGAGTTCGGCCTGTTTGAGGGAGAGCTGGGAGGTGACCTTTTGGGCGGCGTCGGGGTCGTCCCAAAGGTCGGGGGCGCCGGCTGCTTCAGAGAGTTCTGCGATGGTAGCGCGCAGCTGCTCAACGTCGCTGACCTCTTCGATGGAGGCGTAGGTTGAGCGCAGGGTTTTGATCTGGGCAGAAAAATCTAAAGTAGCCATGACTATTAACCCTAGCTGAAAACGATGGTAAGCGCCCGATTTTGCCCCTGTTTTGCGCTGACGGGGCAGAGCCCTTCTATTCTAATCTTGGGTGGTGATGACGCGCGCCCGGCCGGTAACGGTGATATCGACGCCGTCAGGTAGCACAACGGAGAGTAAGGGCGGGTGGGCCCTGGCAGAAAGGACGATAACCGCAGTGTTGTTTCCCGACGCCCCGGTTGCGGGGTTTAAGGTCAGGTGGGAAAAGTCGGTGCCAGCACCGCTTTCTTGCAGAAAGGTATGAGCGGACGCCTGCACCCCGGCGCTGGTGAGAGTCACCTGGGCCTGGGCCTCCCCTACCGCTGTGATGCCCTCAATGCGCTGAGCGGCAGACGTCGCTGCTTGGTCGGCTAGAGCCTGGAGGCGCTGTCTTTCGAGGTAGACGGAGCTTACTCCAACGACGGTGGAAGCAACCAGCAGAAGTACCAGGCACAACCCCACGATGAGTGGGAGGACGCTTCCCCGCTCAGCGTCGCGCTCGGTGGCCTCATGGCACGGCCTCCGCTGAAGCTGGGTCTGTCTAATCTGTGTCATGAGTAGTTCCCTCCCCAACTCACAGCCTGTGAGGTCATAGTGGCAAGAGTCGGTGCCCCTGGCCAGGGCACCAGAGGCAGCCCAACCTCGACAGTGACATCTACCGTCATTCGCTCGCCCTGGGCGCAGACGTCCTCGCAGCTCAGCGTGGCAGTAATGGTTTCGGCCTCTAAACCAAAGTCGCTAGCCGTCAAAGCGGCAACCGCTTGCACAGCAGATTGGGTACGCTGCTCCGGTGGCAAAAACTGAATCACCTGCAACGCATGGGCACTAGCGTTAGAAGCTGCAAAAGCAGCCGACTGCATCGAAAAGACTGATAACAGAAAATAGACCGTGGGCACCATCAACAGGGCACCCAGTCCAATAAACTCAACAAGAGCACTGCCCTGCTCAGGGTCGTCTGCCTCTCGCGTATCTACGGCTCTATCACCGCGTTTATCGCTGAACCACAGCATGACCACTCACCTCCCACTGGGCAGCTACCCCAAAGGGACCGATGAGGGGCACCGGGGCAACCACGGTGACCTGCACGGCGTCCGCCCCCTGCCACTGGGTAACAGAACTGCTAATCGTTGCTGAGTAGTGGGAAGGCAGCACCGAATACAGCAACTCGTGGGTGCGTTCTTCTCCGTCAGCCGGTGTTTTATCGAGCATGGCCCCATAGCGGGCCCCCTGAGATACAGCGTCCTGCAGCACGTTACGGGTGAACAGCGCGAAAGCAACCTGTAAAACGCCTAGAAAAAGTATGACAACTAAGGCAGATACCATCACGAACTCCGCCGTTGCATTACCTCTCTCCTTCTCAGGGGGCACAGCTCTCATGTGGCTCTCCTAGCGGTTAATCATTGCCATTGCGTTATTGAACATGTTGACGAGGGCGTCCTGGGCAACCACCAAGATAGCGGCCACGAGGATAGCCGACATCATCGTGATCATTACCCAGCCAGGCACGTCCCCGCGCTCAGGGTCGTCCTGGCTTGTCAGAGGCGCAAAGATAGTGAGAAGGGCCTTGAGGTAGGTGTCGGTCATGAACTTCTTCATGGGATTCTCCTTTGAATATGAGTGTGATAGAAGGTGCCCAAGCGGGCGGGTTTAGAAGTTAAGATTCAGTAGGGAAAGGCCAGGAAACATCGCAAACAATACGGTGAGCGGAAGTATCAGAAAAACGACGGGGGCCATCATCCCGATTTCTTTCTTTCCCGCAGTTTCCATGAGCTCTCGTTTAGCGTTATCGCGGACGTCCTGGGCCTGAGCCCGCAAGACATCTGCCAGGGGCGTGCCACGCTCGATAGCTACGACCAGGCCATCCACAAAACGGGATAGGGCTGCTACCGAGGTACGCTGCGAAAAACTTTGCAGAGCGACCACAAGGGACTCCCCGGAACGAGTCATCGCGAGAATAGTTTGGAACTCGCGAGAAAGCTCTCCCTGCGAACTCCGCACCACCCGTTCAAGCGACCCGATGGCAGATTCCCCAGCGGTAACAGATAGGGCCATGAGCTCTGCCAAAGCAGGAAATTCAGCCAGCATGGCTTTCTCCCGTTTCGCGATCTGCTGAGACAGCCAATAGTCGCGTGCAAGGAAGCCAGCACAGGCGCCCAGAACAATCAGCAGGACTCCCGGCACAAAACTTACCGTCCCTTGGGCGAGCCCCACAGCCACCAAACAAATACAGAGAGTAGCTGCCAAGAGACTCCAGAGCACCTGTTGCACCCGGTACTCTGCGGTTGTCAGATTCCCACCTAGCTGGGTAAGTCGTTTTTCGAGGGCCACCGTATCAAAGCTAGACTTACCAAGACTCCGGTACAGCTTTTCAACCCACGGTGCAAGGAGGGCAGCGCTCGCCCCGTAAATACCTTCAGGTAGCGTGCTATACGGTGTGTCCGGGCGGTTCTTTTTAAGCTCCGCCGCACGAAGCTGAGGCGCTATACGGTCTGCAAAGCTCTCGCGGCGCTGGGTCCAGATACTCGAAAGTACCAGCCAGATTCCTGCCGCTAGGAAAAGGCCGAGGAGAAGGGAAAAGTTCATGCCAGCACCCTCTTCTCTTCCGGTAGAGCACCGATACGCATCATCAGCCTGTAGGCGATGACGGTCAGGGCTAGGCCGCTCGCTAACACTAGGAAACCCGCAAAACTGTTATAAATTCTGATCGTGCTCGGCTGGGTAGCCATAAGGCCCAGGACAACCCAGGGAGCAACACAGGCAAGGCGGGCAGCATTAACCGTCCACGACTGTCGAGCCTCAAGTTCAGAGCGTGTCCTGCTATTCTCGCGGAGGAAAGTACTCAAGGTCCCCAGAAGACGACCTAAATCAGTTCCACCCACCTCACGAGTAACTTTGAGAGCCTCAATGATGTTGTCAGCGGTGGGGTCACTCAAGCGGTCTTTAAGACGATTGAGAGCTGGAAGGAACTCACCGCTAGCACGGTAGTCTGAAGCAAAACTAGTAAAAGCCGGACGCAGGGGCTCCGGCCCCCGGTACTGAAGCTGCATGAGAGCGTCCGGAAGCGACAAACCTGCACGGATTGCTGACCGCAGATGGTCCACCGCATCCGGCCATAAATCCCGCAACTGGGCCTGCCGCTGAGCGGCACGATGCTTAACCACTAGCCGAGGACTAAAGAACCCAACGCCCGCAGCGAGGGCAGCCAGAGGAACCAGTGAGGTCAACGCGAAGGTCAGCACCATTGCAACAAGAGCAGCTACAGCAGAAACCATATAAAACATAGCTACCGTGAACTTTTCTAGGTCTGCCTGGCGCAGCAGCTGTTGTATCGCTGGGGCTTTTCGTTCTTTTTTCTCCTTAGCGGGGAGCTCCCAAAAGGACATATAGATTAAGAGCGCGCCGATACCAAACATCAGCCCGAATAAAGCACTCATGCTAGTGCCCCCTCGCAGTTAAGAAGGGTCTCAGGGGCGTAGCCAGCACGAATAAATTTCTCAGGCGAAGGCACCTCAGAAGCAACACATACCAGCTGATCGCCTTCTCGTCTAAACAGTGTGCTGGTTTCAATCACCCCGTTTTCGACCCGGTTACCAACGGCAAGAATCTCTCGCACCTGCCGTTTGCCCCGCAGATTACGGTCGCAGTGAACCACTAAATCAAAGCAAGAAGCCACGGTGGGGACGACAAACGAACTCGAAATGTTGTCACCGGCCAAGAGGGGAAGGGTACACATCTTCGTGATTGCATCGCGAGCTGAGTTAGCGTGAATAGTACAAAGCCCTGGGAGCCCGGAATTGAGCGCAATGAGCATATCAAGAGACTCAGCTTCGCGCACCTCACCAATGATGAGGCGGTCGGGCCTCATGCGCAAAGCCTCTTTCACTAGGCGCCGGAGCGGAATCTCGCCGTGGCCTTCCAGGTTGGGCTGACGGCACTGCAAATTCACAACATCGCGGAGAGGAATTTTGAGCTCAAAAATCTCCTCACAGGTGATAACACGCTCCCGCATACCAATAGATGCTGACAGACAGTTCAACATGGTTGTTTTACCAGCCTGAGTAGCACCAGAGACCAGGCAATTTAACCCGCTAGCCACGGCTGCATCTAAAAACTTTGCCGCATCTAAGCTGAGAGACCCCAGCTTAACCAAATCGCTCAAACGAGTTGCTCGCGCAATAAACTTACGGATATTGATGGCCCAATGACGGCGGGTCACATCAGGAATAGCTACATGGAGCCTAGAACCGTCCGGCAAGGAGCTGTCGACAAAAGGTGTGCTCAAATCAAGGCGTCGTCCCGAGGTCTTGAGCATACGCTCTACCAGCGCACGAATCTGTTCCTCGCTCAGGGTAAGCCCGGTGAGCTCAGACTCTCCAGCACGAGCCACAAAAATCTCGTCCGGAGCATTAATCCAAATCTCTTCAACAGAACTATCATCAAGGTACTGCTGAATCTCGCCAAAGCCGCATACCTTGTCGAAAAGGGAGCTGATCAGGGAGTCAGCGTTCTCAAGTCGCGGTACTACACCCCGTAGCATCTGGCGCTCGTACTCAGCGATGGCCTGCTGGATGAGCTCCTTAGCTTCCACCTGCTGTACGAGCGGGTCGATACTGCTTCGGCGAATCAAGTCGCGCACGTCTGCTTCAACCAGTTCTTCTGCTTGCGCTATAGACATCTGTCCCCCTTACGCTCCATTGCGATCAGTCGATGAATTACCAAACAAGATACAGTTGATTAGGCAAAACAATCAAACACCCCAGGGCCACCCTGTGGATAACCGTGCCCCGCATACCCTTACCCGGCCAACAAGAATGCAATGAAGTTGCACCTGACAAGCCATAACGCATGAAGACTAGAGTTTTTCCACAGCGCCTCAAACCTACTATGGATAAACGTAATGTTTTGACACACAACTAGTTACTGACTAGTAACAACGCACAAAAATACCCACAAGCTATCTAGCTTGTGGGCATTTTTGGGGAAGGCTTCCTTAGTGGGATTTTGCCCTCATAAATTCAATCGCTTCGTCAATAGGGCCTTCGAACTGCTTAGAGCCATGATCCAGGACCACTCCGCGTTCACAGATCTTTGCCACCAAATCAAGGTCATGGCTCACCACAACCAGGGTTTTCCCTTCAGCACTCAGATCTCGAATCTTAGCGATACATTTCTTCTGGAAAGGTTCATCACCCACAGCCAGAATCTCATCCACTAAGAAAATCTCCGGATCAGTATGAACAGCTACAGCAAAAGCCAGTCGCAGGTACATACCCGACGAGTAGAACTTAACCTCGGTATCGATAAAGTTGCCAATTTCAGAGAATTCAACAATTTCATCAAATTTTGCTTCAATCTGTTCCTTGCTCATACCAAGGATGGCCGCGTTCAGGTATACGTTGTCACGCCCGGTCAAATCGGGGTGGAAACCTGCTCCAACCTCGATAAGCCCAGCGATGCGTCCGCCGGTCAATACCCTGCCCTCATCCGGGTGCATCACACCCGAAATCAGCTTGAGCAGGGTAGATTTACCCGAACCGTTATAGCCCAGCAGGGCAACGCGCTCGCCTTCGCGGATGTCCAGGGAAACCCCGTTAAGAGCATTGAACTTCTCGTTCAGATCTCCCTTACGGCCCTTCATCAGCCAGACAAAGGCCTCCTTCATCGACCGAGTATGGCGCAGCACAAAGCGCTTCACTAGAGACTCAACCTTGATAACCACAGGAGCATTATCTGCCACGGGTGGTAAATCAAACTTCTTGATATCCACGTAAATCAGAGCTCCTGGGCGAAGTTGCCCTCTAGCTTACGGAAGAGTAAGTCACCGAGGAACAGGGTCACGAGAGAAACACCCAGGGCAACAGGTACCCACAGGGTAAGAAGATGCGGAGGAATCTGCGAGGTAGGTAGAGCCAAAGCCTCTTCAGACAGGGTAGGCATCCAGAAAGCATAGTGGAAGAGCTCAACAGCAACGGTAAGAGGGTTCATCAGATAAACAGTGATAACCCACGAGTACAGAGTATCTCGCACCATAGTCCACGAATACAGCACGGGTGAGAACCATGTGGCAACCATCAAGAGCATATCCACAATGTTTTCCGAGTCCCGGAAGAACACATTGGCTACGCCGAAAATGAGGCCTAGTCCTGCTGAGAAAACCATAATGATCATCATGGCAACAACCGCAGCACCTAATTGCTTCAGATCAGGACTCCACCCAGCAAAAAAACAAGCTATCAGCAGCACCACAATCTGGGGCACAAAGTGAATTAAAGCTACCCAGATCGTAGAGACTGAAAAGAGTTCTCTCGGAAGATAAATCTTCTTAATAAGTGCCCCATTCACGACCATTGCCTTGGCACCGTTACTGAACCCTTCAGAGAAGAAGTTAATAACGATCATTCCAGAGAACAGATAGATAGCGTAGTTCTGCATGCCTCTTTCAAGGCCTAGGAATAATCCCATCGCAATATAGAAGACGCCAAACTGTACCCCCGGCTTGATGTACGACCAGAGGATACCCAAGACAGATCCGCGGTAGCGAACCTGAATTTCTTTATCGACAAGTAGCCTTAGAAGGTAACGATTTTGAAAGACATCACGGAGCCCCCTACCGCGACCAGGAGGGGAAAGAGGGTGAGTTACTTGTTTATTCATCGGGTCAGCTCAGACTCCGTATGCTTCTGGAAGGTTTTAGCCCAGGCATCATAGGATGCTACTTCAGCAGCAGCAGAGCGGTACTGGTTTCGCAAATCAGCCCAGTTTTTAAAGAGCTGTGCATGCAGTTTCGAAGCACGAGCCAAATTTTCGCGCAGCTTTTTGGGATCACGCTGATACCAGAAGACACCGGTGCCTTCTGCGTTAGTGACAAGAAGCGAATCGAACTTGGAAACAGTCCACCAACGATTTTCTGAGTAGTTCAGCTGAATCTGAGGATTTGTTTTTGCCAGATCATCAACAGGCTTAAAGAGCTGACGTCCCACGGTAGAAATAGTCCAAGGAATCAGTTTCTGGTAGCCAGGCGAACTAAAGTTACGGCGCCCCTTGAACGGAGGTTTAGTTGTCTTAGGCTGCGGGTAGTCATCGAGGTTCGACTTGAGCTGGGCGTCCTTGAAATCCTTCACCTTACCGCGGATTATGGGTAAGCGCTCACTGAGCGAAGGGTGCAGGTGCGTAGGGCCAGACAGCAGGTCTTCGATAGCCATGAGACGGCCTTCTTCGGTGTAGTACTGCATGGAGAGAGCATGCTTAACATCTAAGAAGAGCGACTCGCGTAAAACTGATCCGCCCTTTTCAAAGGGAGAATGAATTAAAGCCGTGATGAGTCGATTACGTTCGTGGAAGTAAGCCTGCCAGCCGACGGAGTCGTCCTTATCCTGCCACGATACGTGCCACAAAGCTGCGCCTGGGAATGATACAGTCGCGATTCCTGCTTCCTTAGCGCGAAGACCGTACTCAGCGTCATCCCACTTCAGGAACAGGGGAAGGGATAGCCCAATCTTATTGATAACTTCGGTCGGGATAAGGCACATCCACCAGCCGTTATAGTCAACGTCTACTCGACGGTGCATCCAGTGGGTGCTACGCAGGTTATTTCTACCGAGGTCGTGACCAAGCGACATGTCTTCGTGCGGTTTATCGTAAAAGGTACGCCAGGGGTTTACAACTTCGCCGAAGGCGTGCAGAACCGAACGGTCGTACATATCAAACATATGACCACCGACGATAGTGGGGTTCTTACAGTAATCAGCAAAAGTGATGAGACGCAGAATCGACTCGGGTTCAACGACGACGTCGTCGTCCAGCAGCATGACGTAATCTGAACCATTGTTTACTGACTCAAACATGCCGCGAGCGAAGCCACCAGAACCGCCCAAGTTTGCCTGATTAATGATGCGGAACTTACCCGCAAGAGGAGCAACTACTTCTTCAAAGTCCGGGTGGTCCTGCACCTTCTCGGTACCTTGGTCAACAATCAGAATCTCTTTAACAGTCTCGAGAGCATCAAGGTTATTGCCCAGAGAACGAATGTTGTCGATGCAGTACTGTACCTTATTCATAGTTGTAATCTGTACAGTAGCTTTACCGCCAGCCTCTCCCAGGCGTGGCTGAATATCACCAAGCCAGTCCGCTTCAACCAGGGTGAGGTCGCTCTTGGTAGCAGTAAGGTCAAACCAGTACCAGCCGCCATCTCCAAAAGGAGCTAGCGTCAGGTCGAAAGTTACTGTTTCTGCGCCTTCAAGTACTTTGGCATCAACACGTTGAATTACGCCACGGGCATTCGATTTATAAACCACGACCATGCCCGCACCTTCAGTGGTGATTCTCAGGGTCACTGATTTCAAATCAGTCCACCGTCTCCAGTACGAAGCGGGGAAAGCATTGAAGTAGGTTCCAAATGAAACAGTTTTACCTGCTGCTAGGTGGGTTGAACGACGACCTAGAACATCAGAAGTGGTAGCTACAGGTCCTGCTGCGTTTTCGTTTTTTAGCTCTTGCTGGGCGGCCGCCTTCTCGATGGTTTTGGCCGCGTCTCCATCCAGACGAGTGGGAAGTTGCACGCCGGTTGCGCTACCGCTGTCGATGTACAGAGGTATGACGTCAGTTTGGACTGCTTCAGGAAGGATTACCCGCTGAAGTGTTTTCATATCAGCCATATTTTTCACGCTCATTCTTTAGGCCTCGATTCCGCCAGATACCAGCTTTTCGCCCTTTTCGAAGTGGGGGCGGAGCTTGTTGTCGAACATGGAGAGTGCAGCACCGATAGCCATGTGCATGTCAAGGTACTTGTAGGTGCCCAGGCGTCCGCCGAAGAGCACGTTCTGCTCTCCGCCAGCGAGTTCGCGGTACTTGAGGAGCATTTCGCGGTCAGCGCCGGTGTTGATGGGGTAGTAGGGTTCGTCGCCCTTTTCTGCGAAGCGTGAGTATTCGCGGTGAATGACGGTAGCGTCCTTGGTGTAGTCACGCTCGGGGTGGAAGTGGCGGAACTCGTGGATGCGGGTGAAGGGGTGGGTTGCGTCGGGGTAGTTCATGACCGAGCAGCCCTGGAAGTCTTCGATGTCAAGGACTTCTTCTTCGAGGTCGATGGTACGCCAGGAGAGGTCACCTTCGGCGTAGTCGAAGTAGCGGTCTACGGGGCCGGTATAGACAACGGGGACCTGGCCGAGAACCTTGGAACGTGAGTACTCGTGGCCTTCTTCGAAGAAGTCGGTGTTGAGGTGAACTTCGATGTTGGGGTGGGCTGCCATGCGCTCAAGCCAGGCGGTGTAGCCGTCGACGGGCAGGCCTTCGTACTTGTCGTTGAAGTAGCGGTTGTCGTAGTTGTAGCGCACGGGCAGGCGGGAAATGATGGACGCGGGCAGGTCAGCGGGGTCGGTCTGCCACTGCTTTGCGGTGTAGTGCTTGATGAAGGCTTCGTAGAGCGGACGCCCGATGAGGGAAATCCCCTTGTCGTTCAGGTCCTTGGGGTCGGTTCCTGCGAGTTCACCGGCCTGCTCCTGGATCAGGGCCTTGGCTTCTGCCGGTGAGTAGGCGGCGTTGAAGAACTGGTTGATAGTGCCCAGGTTGATGGGCATGGGGTACACGATACCGTTGTGGTTGGTGTAAACGCGGTGGGTGTAGTTGGTGAAGCCGGTGAAGCGGTTGACGTATTCCCAGACGCGTTCGTTAGAGGTGTGGAAGAGGTGGGCGCCGTAGCGGTGAACTTCGATTCCTGTCTTCTCTTCGTTTTCGCTGTATGCGTTACCGCCGATGTGATGACGGCGGTCGAGCAGGGCTACCTTGAGGCCAAGCTGGGTAGCAGCTTGCTCTGCAATGGTGAGGCCAAAGAGGCCAGAGCCTACGACTACGAGATCAGCGTTCACTTAACTTACTCCTTGTTAGGGGTTGCACAGCTATCGTGGGGAGTCTGGCAACCGTGCTCTGCTACTACAGCGTAGAAGCTTAACTTCGGTGTGTTCCTTGCGCGCAAGGTAAACACAGTTAATAACAAAAGTACCGGATATAGTCGGCTACTACCCGCTAACAGGCTGTAAAGATCGTGTGATTATTCCCCGGTCTTCCCCTGTGCTAGTGCTGTGTGCAGAGGAACCTCAACTTTTTTCGCGGAAAGACAGAAAAACAATGGTGAGAGTTTGTTTTTCCGTTTTGTGCCCTTGCAATGGCAGGTCTCCAGAACTTAGGTAGCTTTATGAAGCTTTTAGTGCGCGTCCAGCAGCCACCGGCGGGATCTTACCGAACAGTGGAGTTTGATTATTCGCCCGGCACAACTGGAGTAGATATCTACCGAGAACTCTCTAATGTGTGGGGTAGCGATAATTTCAGTTGGGGTGTTCAGGGGCAAGATATCAGGGAGCTTACTCCCGGCCAGGCTCCCTGGACTAGTGGTGCCCAGCTCACGGTGCTGCCCCTTGCATCTCATGCAACAGTTCTTCCTTTCCCAGAGGAGAAGGCCCTGTTTACCTTACGTGTGGTGCACGGGCCAGATTCTCATTCTCAGTTTCCGCTGTCTCGAGGTAGCTGGGAAATTGGTAGGCAGGCCTCCCTGCTCACAATCGACGACCCAGCGCTTGCACCGATTGAGGGCTTCCTAGAGGTGACGGCTAGCGGTGTGTATTTCTCGGATGAGGGCTCCCACCGCAAACTTGAGGTAGGGGAAAAATTTATTCTGGGTGGGAGCGTCCTTGTGCTTGACCAGTATGAGTACCGCGCTCCCCTCTTTCGTGACCCGGTAGTTCAAGACATTGATGCTCCCGCCCCTAAGTCCAAGCTGCTACTGGTAGCAACGATGGTTCTACCTCTCATTGTGGGCCTTCTGATTGCCTGGTTGACCCAGCTGTGGCTTGTTCTTCTCATGGCCTGTGGGTCCTCACTCTTAATGGGACTTCACGCTTTTTCTCAGGGGCGCGAAAGATCCTCTGTGCGCCGTCAGATAACGCAGCTTGCTCGGGAGGAAGAGGACGCTATAGCCCGCTACCGCGGGGCTGACCAGGTTGATGCTGATACAGGCATCGTGATAGGACGCGGCACCCGGCCAGTACGAATTAGAGGCAAGCAACGTGAGCTAAGGAGCCTCCCTGAAGTCCAGGGAGCCCCTTATGTCATAAGCGTAGAAGAACTTGCGCCCCTAGTCTCTGGGCTTCCTCTTTCGACCCAGCGTTTAGCCCTCTGCCAGCTCTTGGCTCAGAATCAGCCGGTCTACCTTCTTGTTCAGGAGCAGGAGGCTACTTGGTTTTTGCGTCTCATTGACCCGCTTCTTGCAGCAGCAAACGTGTGCACGGTGTCTCTTGCAGAGCTCAGTAGTTTAGAAACAGGTTTTTTGGTGTGCTCCTATCTGCCGCCGTCCTTACCTCCACAGCTTCTCCCCTTTCCCTTAGCCAACAAAGGGCTTCATAAAGAGCCTGCAGAGCTCTTTTCTCAGTCAACGAGCTGGCATGACGTCGTTTTAGACGGAATCAGCGAAGAGCGTTACTGTGCTCTCCTGGCGAGTTGGGGAAGAGTCACTACATCCTCTCTTCTCCAGAGAGTTAGCGTTGCAGCAACGAATACTTCTCAACTACCTGCTTATGCTCTCCCTGAGCTACCGGAGGGTAACCAGCCGGGGAATCTATGGGCAGAAGAGATCTTTCTGTATGCGGGGCTAGCCTGTGAAAGTAACGATGACCTAAAACTCGGCCTTGTGCATCATGGCCCGCATTTTCTCTGTGCAGGGACTACAGGTTCAGGTAAGTCCCAGCTTCTTCGTTCCCTGCTATGGTCTGCAGCCCTCAGCTACCCGCCTCAGCGTCTTTCCTTCGTCCTCATAGATTTCAAAGGTGGTGCTGGTTTAGGCCCTCTAGCGTCTCTACCCCATTGTGTTTCGCTCATCTCTGACCTTGACGCGTCTCAGCTAATGCGCACTATGAAGTTCTTGCGGGCAGACCTTACCCACCGCAAACAGGTCTGGAAGCAGTTGGGCGTCAGTTCCTATGACGATTATATCGACCTCTGCAGAAACGCCCGCACAGCGCCTGATTTTCCGGAGCTAATTATCTGCATCGATGAGTTTCGCATGCTTGTCGATGATTACCCAGACATTATGAGCGAAATGATGAAGATAGCTACGATTGGCAGGTCGCTGGGTTACCACCTCGTCCTAGCTACCCAGCGCCCGCAGGGAGCAATTTCTCCCGATATCAGGGCAAATATCTCAACAGTGATGTGCCTTAGAGTAAGTTCTGCCCAGGAATCTTTCAATGTTCTAGGCTCGGAAGAAGCTTCTCATATCTCTGCTAGCTTCCCGGGGCGGGGCCTTCTACGGAGTGCAGATAATGAGATGGTTGAGTTTCAAGCTCCTTTAATTACGGGACTTTACAGGCAAGAGCACCAAGGACGATGCCGAGCACGTTTTGTGCTCGATTTGCCTGGTTCTCAGGAGCCCACCGATTGCCAGGCTCTGAGCGATGCAGAACTCGATACCACCAATACGGCTATCTACCAGGCCTACCAGAATGCACATCAGCTACCGACCTATCAGCCAATTCCGGCATCACTCTCAGCTCCTTGCCATACAGATTTGCCGGAGTCTGCTGGCCCCTTTACCTTATTGCTCGGCCAGTACGAGATAGCAGAACTAGGGTTTCAAGCCCCCTTTATCTGGTCGGCGGAAGATGGCCCAATTTTAGTACAGGGAGGCAGCAACGAGTGGATACCTGCGCTTCGGGTAACCCTCCTTCAAGCTCTCACTCAAGGGTACGCCGTATTATGTCTTACGCCGTCAGAACAGCGCGCACGAGAGATACGCAGCTGGGGCAAGGAATACGCAGAACAGTTTGACGTCTTTACCTACCAGGATTCCAACTATCTTCAGCACCTTCTAGCCTGCTGCACAGAAGCCCCAGGACCGGGCCAGCTCCTCATCATAGATACGCTAGAAACACTGCTAGATACGCTCCAACGGTACCCGGCTGCAGAAGCTCACCTGCAACAGATTCTCAACTTGGGTGATCACCCAACAGTTCAGGTTTTCTGCACTTCAGTAACAGGTGTACGAGGTAAGTACCAGCATATCTTTGAGCACACCTTCATGACTCGAGCAGCTGTTGAGAATGACCCTCTTCGTACCCACACTAGGGATTACACCCTGCCGGGCAGCGGGCAGTTTGCGATAGAAGGAAAGGTTATCTACGACTCCTCAGAAGGAAAAGTACAGGCAGGCACACTTGCTTGGACAGAGCTCAGCGCTCCGCTAGCTGCCCCAAAGACCGGTGCTCGGCAAGGCCCTAACCACCTGTTAAGCGACTCCCACAGATACTGGCTTTCCTGGCGTCCGCTCCCCTTGCACTCCCCGGTCAGCTCCCTCCCGTCAGCAGCCAAGCCCCACACCGGCGCACTCGCCTGCGGTGTACTCAGGGACGGCTCGGTAGCCTTTACCCCGCCTTTGCGAGGTGGATTTATCAGCGTCAGCGGCCCGAGGGGATCCGGAAAAACGAGCCTACTTACGACCCTCGTCCAAGCTAATCCTGAGCATTTCTTCATTGTTATTTCATCAGATACCGGCACCGCAGCAGAAGATATCAGTCAAGCTCTTGCACGGAGCGAGAGCCTGGGGCTCCGCCCCATTCTGCTCATCGACGACCTTGATAAGCTCAGCCACGATATACAGCAGACGATACTAGCCCAGAAAGAAAAGTTTGGGTCTGTTGTCGTGACCTACACACCCTGGCCACGGTGGAGTAGCTCACCGATTCTTGCTGCCCTCAGCGGTACCTCTACGGGTATCGTCCTTACCCCGCATAGCTCCGCAGACATGTCCTTCTACCCGGGCGTACCTCTCCCCCTTGACCTTAAAACTTACGGCCAGCTCCCGGCAGGGCGGGGAGTCATGATTGATCACGCAACTATTACGGCTTTTCAGGCAGCCTTACCCGACTAACAGGTTACCGGGAGGAAGGAGCCAGATGCTCAAGAGTAGAGCGGGTAAAAAGTAGCAGGATGACAGCTCCGCTTATGCCTACCGTTGCTAGCCCTACCAGGTAATCTCCACCCAGAGTAGTTTGAACGCCGATGATGACCGCGAAGAGTTGCCAAACAAGCACGAGAGGTTGCCCAAACCGCTGCGCCTTCCACACGGCAACAGCGCCCACGGCGAGAGCCAGAGCAATAATGAAATAAAAGGAGGCAATAACTGACGCTCCCCCAATATCGGCAGAAGCGAAAGTCCCGATGAGAGCAGTAACCACTAGATACAGGGCCTGAAGGAGGCTCAGCCCGACCAAGATTTTCACGGGAACTGGAAGGGCTGAAACGCTGGAAGAAGCCACGTCTATCTCATTTCTCTATGTACGAAGAAAGGGTCTCCTATCTAGAATAGGCACCCGGGAGTGTCACCTCTCACCCCGGCACCCCTTTACGCACCCGCCTGTGACATTTACCTCAGCACTGCAAGCAGATTTTCGCTCACAACCCCCTTGTATGACGCCCCATATCGTGGGAAAGTTATTGAGGTTCAAGTTTGGCTCCTTCTAGGAAAGGGGCCAGATTTTTTTGTTAGTTGCTGAGCTACTTTGCCTCAGCTTTAATCCGGTAAACCCTATAGGAGAGCATGCTAATGGATTGGCGTAGCCGTGCTGCTTGTCTTGAGAAAGACCCTGAACTCTTTTTCCCCGTAGGAAACACCGGGCCCGCCCTTCTTCAGATCGAAGAAGCTAAGAATGTCTGCCGCAGCTGCACTGTGATGGATACCTGCCTGCAGTGGGCTATCGAAACAGGCCAGGATTCTGGTGTGTGGGGCGGTATGAGTGAAGATGAGCGTCGCGCTATGAAGCGACGTGCTGCCCGAGCCCGCAGGGCCTCATAGTAGCAACTTCATGTAAGTGTTCTTTAGGAGGGGCGAACCGGTGTACCGGTTCGCCCCTCCTTTTTTATGCGGCCTTCCTTCTAGTTACACGATGGCAGCTTCAATTGTCACCAGTGTTCCGCCTTCAGGAGCAAGACTCCAGTGAATAGTACCGTTGAGCTCGCTGGCTACCAGGGTTTTAACAATTTGAGTCCCTAGACCGGTTCCGCTGCCAGTTCCCTCTAGCTCTCTAATTTTTTCGGCGCTGATTCCGGGGCCGCTATCTTGAACCGTCACGATAATGCTGTGCTCTTGCCCTTCTGAGTAGCGATGCTGGCAACCGAGGGTCACGGTACCGGTTTCTCCAGCTAAACCGTGTTCTACCGCGTTAGCCACAACCTCATTAATAACGAGGGCAAGAGGGGTGGCGATTTGGCTGGGTAGCTTCCCGAAAGATCCCTCGATCCGGGTGGCAACGTGCTGCCCTGGCGAGGCAAGCTCGGCAGCAAGCCTAAACTGTCGGCTAATGAGGTCATCGAAGTCTACGTCCTGAGTTAGCCCCTGGGAGAGGGCATCGTGTACCAGCGCGATAGTGGAGACACGGCGCATCGCCTGTTCCAGGCCTTCCTTCGCTTCGGGGGTGGTCATGCGTCTCGATTGCAGGCGAAGCAGGGCTGAGACTGTTTGGAGATTGTTTTTGACCCGGTGGTGGATTTCGCGGATAGTAGCGTCTTTCGACATCATTTCTTGCTCTCGGCGACGCAGCTCGGTGACGTCGCGGCAGAGTAGCAGGGCCCCGTAGCGTTCTTCACCCAGACGTGAAAAATGGCGCAGGGGGATGGCACGGAAGGTGACGTTTTTGCGGTTGGCTTTGATTTCTGCGCGCCAGGGCATGCGCCCGGTAAGGACCAGGGGTAGGGTTTCGTCCGCCTTCTCACCGGCAGGTAGCAGGGCCCGGGTGATATCGAGTAGGCTCGCACCGAGCATGTCACCTGCGTAGTTGAGACGCTTGTAGATAGACAGAGCATTAGGTGAAGCGTAGGTGACCCGTCCGTCCGTATCGAGCATGACCAAGCCGTCGCTCACACGGGGGTTGCCGTGGGCCGTTCCAACAGGGGCGGAGAACTCGGGCCAGGCACCGCGCGAGACCATCTGTAGAAGATGGTGGGAGACGTCGCGGTAGACCCTCTCCGCTTTCTGGCGCTTTCGGGTACCCAGGCTCTCGCGGTGGACCGACAAGAGGGCTACGGGTCTGTCATTGCGTATTAGCGGAATGAACTCGGTATCAAGGACGATATCGGTGAGGTTGTGCTCGTCATTGAGGGTCTTGGGGGTTTGGCTGTTCCAGCTTGCGACCGCCCGCTCGCAGAGGGCCGGGTCGAGCTCTTTGCCGACCCAGTCGGTGTGAAAAACCGTGTGGGTGGTGGAGGGGCGAATCTGGGCGAGGTTGATGAACCCAGCGGACGCCGGCAGCGGCTGGGACAGGGAGAAGTAGCCCTCGATGGTGTCGGCTTGGGGCGCCCAGAGCATGAGGTCGCAGTAGCCGGTATCTGCAATGATTTGCCACTCGTTAGTGAGCAGGTGGAGCCACTCGATATCGCCCGGCCCGTAAGCGCCGGTGCGCATGAGGATTTCAGTGAGTGACAAGGGGGCCTCCTGGTGGTCTGGGCGGGGTGGGTTAGGAGCGGGGGCGGCGGGTAAATCGCACCCAGGGCTTCTTCTTTTCTACCATGCTCGGGCTCGGAGGGGGCGCTAGTGATGGGGCAGGTTTTCCGATCCCTAGGGTATTTCGGCTGGTGTCGGCGAGCGCCTGTAGCTGGCGGGCCAGTTCTGTTTGTGGGGCTACTTCAAGAATTGTTGTTCCTGCTAGGCGGGCTTTATCAGCGCTTGGGCTGTCTTCTGGTAGCTGGGCTGCTATGGGCAGGCTGGGGCCGAATCGCTCCCAGGAGTGTTCGAGGGCTGCCTGGGCAGATGGGCCTAGGGCCTCGGTGCGGACGCGGTTGAAGACAATGCTGATTCTTTGATCAAGGGCTGGCCCAAGTACCTGGCTAAGGGTGTCGTAGGCTTTGATAAGACGCGGTACGCCCACAAGGTCTGCTAGGCCAAGAGCTATCAGGTGGTCAGCTCGCGCCAGGCTGGTCAGGGTTGCGTCGTTTCGTTGGGGAGTCAAACCGTCAAAGCTTAGGGCTGGGTCTTCTTCAAGGCAGAAAGAGGTATCGATAACTACCAGGTCGTATGTTGAAACCAGTGTATCGAGTACGAGGTCGAGAGCGTTTGAGCGTACCTCTACCCAGCGATCTGGTCGGTTGATGCCGGTGATGATGTCGAAGTAGTGGGAGCGGTGCGAGACGGTGTGGGTAAGTTCTTTGAGCTGTTGCTGGGTTATGCCTCCACGGTCTGCGTGGTGGCAGAGTTGGGCGAGGCTTGAGTAGTCATCAGTAAGGCCTAGAACAGCTCCCACGGACGCCCCGTAGGTATCTGCGTCCACCAAGCAAACCGAGTACCCTGTTTCTGCGTAGGCTGCTGCCAGGTTGATGGCCACGGTAGTGCGTCCAGGGGAACCGTAGGGGCCCCACACCGCTACTATCTTCCCTTCCGCAGGTGAGGGGGCAGGAGCGTCCTGCTTTTCGTCACCCCTTGTGGGGTGACTTTGAGCCGGGGCAGAGAGGGCAGGCTCCTCGTGCTGAGCCTGGTTGGCCTGCTCACCGGTCTGCTCTGAATTCAGCAGGGTATCGACGGCCTTTTCGATCTCGCTAACGATCTCTGCGGTATCGGCTAGAGAATCAATCGGGTGGATGCCTTCTATAGGTGGCTGGGTTCCCTGGTCATTGACAAGACACACTGCCACCTCAAGGTGGTGCAGAGATTTAACCATGGAAAGGGTGAGTTCTTCTCCCCCGGTCACGATCAGCACAGCGCGGGCAAGGCCGCTTTGGGCAAGTCCCAGCATTTCACCGATATCGTGCACGTGCCTGACCACGCTCACCTGGCCACGTTGAGACTCAATGGCTGAAACGAAACGTCCGCCCTCATCGCCAACAACAACGATAGGAACCTGCATTAGTTCCCTCCCGGTGCGTAGGCCGACGGAACCAGGCTGATGACCGCTCCCTTGCTGGTGGCACCGAGGACTGTGGGCAGGACGTCCTGGTTTACCCACAACTCAACAGCCGAACGGCCGGTTCCTCCAATCACAGATTCTTGGGCCGTTACAGAATGCACCTCGGCTGATTCTGCGATGACCACGGGATCACCGTACGAGTTGGCCCCCTCTGTTTTGTAGGCAACCCAAATATCGACCCGATTGCCAGGAACATATTCGGCTACCGCGTACTGATCAAGTAGCAGGGTAACGAGCCTGCGCCCGTCGCTTACCTCGGTGGACAGCGACCGGGGTGAGAGAAGCTCCCCCGCAGCTAGCGGACGGGTAGCTACCGACCCGTCAGCGATTACTTGCTCCGCCGAAAGGTAGAGACCTGCTGATTCATCTAGCTTGACCTGGGCAGTTGTCACGTTATCGGTGGTAATTTTTTCGCCGATACCGATATCTTTACTGGCAACATAGTAGGGCTGAGTCTGGTTGGTAGCTCGGATAAGGCCGACGACGCCCAGAACCGAGAGAAGAATAATTAGGACGCCCGCCAGTAGCTTAGGGTCGCGGAACCCCGGCTTTCTGAAACGGGGAGCAAGATTTTCTTGAGCCATCATGACACCTCTTTGAGTCAGGAAGTTTTCCTCGTTGACAGCAGTTTCCCTAATCAGAACATCAATTTCAAAGATTGCACGTATTTTTGACCAAGGTTACGCAAAATCAAGCAAGTTATCCACAGGCCTTGCTTCTTCTATCAAGGTAGTTCAAAATGCACTAAACTAAAGCAAAGGATCCCCCCACCTACTCCCCCGTTTCAGAAGGAACCAGACATGGTTGAACAGCGCTTTCTCACCCTGACCGACGTCGGTGAAATTCTCAATATATCCCCCAGCCAAACTCGCGCCCTGGTACGCTCAGGGGAACTGAAGGCCATCCAGATTGGCGGCAGAAACCAGTGGCGGGTTGAAAAGAGCATGCTCGAAGCATATATCAGCGAGCGCTATGCGATGACCGAAGAAGCCATTCGGGCCGAGCAGGCCGAACGAGCCGATATCTCCTAAAACAGACTGTTTATCCCGCTACCCTGATAGCGGCAATTGAGGTGAAGAGGACGCAGCGTGGAGCTCCCCGAGTTCCGCGGGCGTCCTCTTTGTGTGCCTGCTGCCCCACGATTTCACAGTAGTCAGCACCAACTGCCCACACTTTACCTGCACTGGTGAGACCGGTTCCTCCTGCATGATAAATATGGATATCACGTTGGGCAGCGCTGAGGGCCCGTAGGGCAGATCCCAGCGTGAGTTTGCGAGACACTTCATGAGCTTCGCCCACGGCCTGGTGGTTTCCACCTTCCCAGTAAAGAAGGTGCGCAAGCGGAAGAATGAGGCCGCCGGCGTCCGTTTCTAGCTGAAGCCACCCCAGCCCCAAAGTCTCCAGTCTCCCCCGCCAAATATCTCCAGTAGACCCGTGAATAGTCAGCAGCTGCCCAAGCTGGGCTGCCAAACGGTCGGCCACGGTGACGCGAGAAAGCTCTATCTGGCGGAGCTCGCGAGCATCTGCCTCGTAATCTCGGTGTTTTTGTGCTTCCATCTGGATTTCGTAATCGCGGAAGAGCAAATCTAGGTGTGCCATGCACTGAGGATACCCCGCCAAGGAAAATTTATTGAAAAAATTTGCTACAAGCCTCTTGAATCCATCGCAAAGGGAAGTAATATGATGCATAAATCATCAAACTACATCAAATGACATGATTTGAGGTGAAAGAAGTGGCATCGCGATTTTTTGCCCTATGTACAGCCAATCTAATTCCCCTCCTAGCACTGGGCGGAGCTGGCGCCTCAGGCATGCTACTTCACTCACTTCTGAGCGAAGGGAATCAAGACCTAGGAATCACTTCTCGTAGCCCGGGCACCTGGATGAGCCTGCTAGTCTGCGCTATCGCTGGCCTGCTTTGTCTCTGCATCGCCCTCTGGTGGCTAGCTGGTTTAGTCTTCTACTACAGCGCCCTAGCTCGCGCCCGACGTTCTCCCCTGCACATACAACTTCCGGTATGGGCCCCGGGACTCCTCAAAACACTTGCGGGAGCTTCTTTAGGTCTGGGAGCTTTGGCCCCCACCCAGGCCTATGCCCTACCCTCTGAGCAAGCTATCTCGGTAACAGCTAGAGTTCACAACAGCGAGACAAACTCACCCCTATTCCCTCAGGCTTCTCAAATTAACCACGACGTCGAGGCATTATCAGCTGACTCCACCCTAGCCTCTGCTACTTCGCCCCTCTTTTCCCCAGAACAAACCCAGGAACGAGCAACAGTGAAGGTTCTTCCCGTTACGACAAAGAGCTACCAGCCCATTTCACCCCTCTTCGGGGGTGGCACCCGCGTGCAGCCGGACTTTTCAGAAGACGTAGCAGCTACCACCTATACCGTAGCCCCGGGCGACTCGCTATGGAGTATCGCAGAAGACCACCTGGCCCCCGATGCTTCAGGCGCTGAAGTGCTAGCGCTCGTGCACACTATCTGGCAACTCAACCAAAAGACCATTCCCACCCTGGACACCCTGATTTTCCCAGGTCAGACGATTACCCTACCCCACTAGGTTTTGCAAAGGAGCACACCATGAAAACCGCTTTCCCAGAACGTGATGACCGCAAATACATCATCGTCGAAGCTACCGAATACGCCGAAAAATATGCACCCTACTTTGAAAAGGGTCAGCCAGCAGAACCCGCTGTCAGCCTCTCCTTTATCGATCAAGAAGAGCAGGCCCTTGAGCAACTGGGGGTTCGCATTGGTACCGCTGCCATCGAAGTTTTCATGGGGCGCAGGCCTCAGCACCATCTAGCTCCCTGGATGACAGCCGGCTGCTACCGCACCCTAGAAAAGCAGCTTGAACAGGCAAAAGCCGCCATTCGCTACCGACAGCGTCATTACCCCCAGGCCCCTTACCCCAGCAAGCCGCCTGCTGTAATCCGCCCGCGACGTATCATCGTCCAGAAAGTTGCTGAGACTGCCTATGAAATGAGTTTGCTGGTGACCGACGACGTCCGCACCCGGGCCGTAGCTCTACGGGCAGAACGCAAACGGGGCAACTGGAAAATCGCCACCCTCGCCATCGCATAACTCCCAGATATTTAGCAACTCCCACCTTCTCTTATGCCAACCCACCCCATCAAAAAGGCGGGTGTCCCTCGAGCTAGAAGGCTCAAGGGCACCCGCCTGTACCGAAACTACAGCAGTTCGGTTTTTAGTCTAGGTAGTCACGCAGAACCTGAGAACGGCTGGGGTGACGGAGCTTAGACATAGTCTTTGATTCAATCTGGCGGATACGTTCGCGGGTAACGCCGTAGACCTTGCCGATTTCATCAAGGGTCTTGGGCTGACCGTCGGTCATACCAAAGCGCATAGCAACCACGCCTGCTTCGCGCTCAGAGAGGGTATCAAGCACCGAGTGCAGCTGCTCCTGGAGCAGGGTGAATGAGACAGCATCGGCAGGTACTACTGCTTCGGAGTCCTCAATCAGGTCGCCAAACTCAGAGTCGCCGTCCTCGCCCAGAGGAGTGTGCAGGGAGATCGGCTCACGGCCGTACTTCTGAACCTCGATGACCTTTTCAGGGGTCATATCGAGTTCCTTAGCGAGCTCTTCAGGGGTGGGTTCGCGACCCAGATCCTGCAGCATCTGACGCTGGACGCGGGCCAGCTTGTTGATAACTTCAACCATGTGCACGGGGATGCGGATGGTGCGGGCCTGGTCAGCCATTGCACGGGTGATAGCCTGACGGATCCACCAGGTTGCGTAGGTTGAGAACTTGAAGCCCTTTGAGTAGTCGAACTTCTCAACAGCACGAATCAGGCCCAGGTTACCTTCCTGAATCAGGTCGAGGAAGAGCATACCGCGGCCGGTGTAGCGCTTGGCCAGGGAGACCACCAGACGCAGGTTGGCTTCCAGCAGGTGGTTCTTGGCGCGACGGCCATCGTGAATTACCCAGCGCAGTTCCTTCTTGAGCTGCGGGTCCATATCGGGGTTCTCTTTGAGCTTGTGCTCGGCGTAGAGGCCGGCCTCAATACGCATAGCTAGGTCGACTTCCTGCTCAGCGTTCAGCAGGGCAACCTTACCGATCTGCTTGAGGTAGTCCTTGACGGGGTCTGCGGTAGCACCGGGGGTCACAACGCGGACGGCGGGGGCATCGTCTTCATCGTTGTTGGTCAGGACGAAGCCAGAACCCTTAGCTGCTACAGCTTCGGCCTCTTTCTTCTCTTCCTTGGTGACAGAATCTGCCTCGTCTTCGTCGTCATCTTCATCGACATCTTCGATGTCGTCGGCGTCGAGATCTTCGTCGTCCAGGTCGATATCGTCGTTGGCGAAATCGTCGCCCTCGTCCTTAGCCTTGCGGCTCTTCTTGGGGGCAGCCTTCTTAGCTGCGGTCTTCTTAGGGGCTCGCTGAGGTGCGGCGCTTTCTTCGTCGTCTGCTTCTACGGCGTCTGCTGCCTCGTCAGCCTTTTTTGCTTTGGCGCGAGTTGAGGTTTTTTTAGCGGTGGCTTTGGTTGCAGCGGTTTCGCTGGCTGCTTTCTTGCGTGCGGCTGGTGACACAGAAAACCTTTCTGAGCTAGTTGACCGTAGCGAGTGTGATGCGGTGTTCGCGGTCAAAACACCTAAGACCCTGTCAAGTGATCAATTCACACAATACAGTTTCCAGGGTATCTTTCGGAGAGTATAACGCCCGGGTGGGGGCTTATATTCCCGATAGAAAGCTGTATTTTTGAGAGACACTTAGAGCGGGGTCAATAGTCAAGTATGACATGTTTTAGGTTTTCTAGCGAAGAAGGCACGGCCGCTTATCTGCTGTTCTTGGTCACGTAGGTCTCTGGGGCTCCACCGGGCAGAGTAAGCCAGGCAGGGAAGGCGCTGACGCTCAAGAGATAGTTCAGAGGTAGAGAGCCCCCATCACGATAGGTGGTATCGATAGCTTCCAGCAGATGGAAAGCCTCTGTGGAGCTTCCTCGCATCCACCTTATCCATGATTGTGTGGCCAGCAGGGCAGCCTCGGCTTTTCCTGTAGCGGAACTTTCCATCACCGCTGCAAGGTAACCCAAAGCTTCCAGGCGTCTCCAGTCTGGTGGGGTGGGGACTACACCAAAGATGGTTTCGGCCATCTCTTTCAGGCTATCTTCCACATTGTTTATCTGCTCGCGTACACACGATTCAGGCTGACTGAGATGGTCAAGCCTATAACGGTGCAGAGTCGACGGTAGAGGCAGAACTCTATCGCCTGCGGGCAGCTTATTCAGCCCCAATTCTTCGCTGCCTTCTTCTAGAGCCTTCAGCGCTGCTAGGGAGTCCTGGAGAGTACGGCAGGCCTGAAAAATCACGAGCTGAAGGGTAGCAAAGCTATCGAGAGAAGCGATAAGGAAGCCGGCAGCATCGGGAATCACCTCAGCTCGTATAGTGTCGGCTAGCGTCCCGGCGTATAGTCCCTTACCGCCATTCGCCCCATCAAATAAAGACGAGACAGCACTTATAGCCTGCTCCCACAGCTCTAGTTCAGCAGCGATTTGGTGGGCTTCTTGGGGGCTTTGTTTTTGCTTCTCTTCTATGTAGAAGGCGTTATAGGCTTCTGCATAAACCTGCCAGTGTTCTTGGCTTTCAGGGTCCGCAGTTTCCAGTGCTGTGCGGCTCTTTAGTACCTGCGCTTCATGGGAATTGCCCGCAACAAGCGACCCCCGAGCTACCAGTTCGGTATACAGCGGGCTTGTGAGCACCTCTTCTAAGAAACCTGCGGGCGCCAGCTTCCCCTCAGCCGGATTTACAGCCCAGTAGGCTTCCTGCCCAACAGCAAGTACATCGAGTAGGTTCAACCCGTGGCTCGTTGCGTGGATTGGCGCTGCCTGTGTGTAGAGCTGGGCTGCGTCGAGGAAAGTTCTTTCAGTCGAGACATCCACCTCTCCTGAAGCTGCCCCCTCTGAAAAGAGCAGTAAGAAGGCACTGGTAATAGGGTCACCGGTAGGGGTGTGGGTAGGGAAAGTGTCGAAGAGGTAGGTGAGAAAATCGTCCGGGGCTACGTCGGAAACCTCCGGCATATCAACGCGTAGCAGGGGCCCTGCCCCCCCGTTGCTCAGGGCCAAGAGCATAATGGACTTTTCAGGCCAGTAGCCTAAAAGGTGCAGGGCAAGGGCAAGGACGTCACGCTCCGAGCTGAGGTAGGCAACGGTGGGCTCTTCTGGGGTGTGGTGAATCTCTGTCATACCTACCAGGCTGATAGAGAAGAGTACCTAAGACGAGCTCAACCAGATCTGTGGATATTCTCCATCCACCGGGCACCCGGCGTCCGCCCATGTCAAAAGAAATAATCAAGCCCTTACGGAGCGCATGCTTCCCATAAATCGGTGAACCTGTGACGCATCTATGACGCTCTTAAAGCGGGTTTCCACAGGTAGCTTCACCGCGGAGCCCGGCCCGGGCCGGTTTAGGAACCGGAGGGGCCCAGGCCGCGGGGGCCGTCGCCGTCCGCATCCCGAGTGTTATGGTCGAGCTGAGCCAAAAAGGCCTCTACCTCATCACCGATTTCATCCCGGCTCGGTACCCGACCAGCGGCACGCTCAGAGAGGGGGAGACTACCGAACCCCTGGGCGGCGTTCGCGTCATAGGACTCTTCGAGGCGCTGAATCATCATCTGAATTTCAGGGCTAGCGCTAGCCTGCTCGTCAATCTGTAGCTGAACATTCTCAGACAGCTCACGCAGGCGATCCGAGGGCAGGCTCAGCTTAGCGGCCAGCGACAGGTGCTCCATAGCGACAAGAGCGGTCTGGGGCAGCTCCGACTCCGACAGGTACTGCGGCACGTTCACTGCGAAACCGGCCGTTCCAATGCCGGCCTCGGTCAGGCGCACCTCCAGCAGGCTCGATACCGACCCCGGCACCAGAGCCTCGGGCTGGAAGGAGGAAATACCGACCGTCAGGTCCTTACGAGACCCGTGCGCCGTCACAGGGATAGGGCGGGTATGCGGCACCGGCATGGGGAAACCGGTCACAGACAGGGCTACCGATACCTCAAGACGCTGGGCAATATCCACCACATCGGCTGTAAACCGCTGCCACAGCAAATCGGGCTCAGCACCGGTCAGCAACAAGAAAGGCTTGCCCAGGCGGTCTTCTACCGCGTACAGCTTGAGTTCGGGAAGTACGGGGTTGGTGTAGTGGTCTTTTTTGAAGGTAATGCGGGGCTTGCGTGACCGGTAGTCATGCAGGCGGTCAGCATCAAACTCGATGACCGGCACATTATCAAGTTCATGCAGAAGCACTTCACCCAGGTGCCCCGCGGTACCACCGGCGTCCTGGGGGTGCGAGAGGGCAATGACGAGGGGCAGACCTCTCAATCGGTCGTTTTCAAACGCCCCGGCGTGAGCTATATACAGCCGATCTTCCTGCGTCATCTTCCTAGCCCCCTTCTTTCTTCCCGTCTTCTGTGAGTCTCTATAGTACTCCAGGGTGTAGCCACTGTGTAGCCTAATGTCGCAGGTATAACGCTTGGAATATGCAGAACTATTCCTTCCAAGGCCGTAATTCTCACCCTGCCCCCTCTGCCTGTTCGCTCTACGGTGATTTAGCCGTAAGGGGCGTTGCGCAGATTACATTCGCGGGGCTTTTAGGCCTAGGCTTATAGACGATACTGCAGTTGCCCTAGAGCGCGGCTGCCCCTCTTATATCTACTGCGAAGGGAGATTTCTGTGAGCGATTCTCACGATCTGTCATTCTCTGCAACCGCCCCCGACCTTGAAGCCCTTGAGGCCGATGTGCTGGTGCTCGGTGTGTATTCCGGCAAGGAAGGCCCCTCACTGGCCGCTAACCCCCTCGATGCCGAAACCGCCGAGGGCCTTGAGGCTATTTTGGAAGATTTGGGCGTCAGCGGCGGGCAGGACGAGCTCGTTCGGCTTCCCGGCTTCGACGAGGCGGGCGCCGACGTCGTTGCCCTCATCGGCCTAGGCTCTCAGAAGGAAGACGCCGCTGCCCACCGTGTTGCCCTGCGCTACGCAGCGGGCTCAGCCGTCCGCCAGCTTGCCGGTGTAGAAACCGTAGCCCTCGCCCTTGGCGCAGAGTCCGTTGAAGAAGTAGCAGCTATCGCAGAAGGCGCCGCCTACGGCGCTTTTGCCGATACCCAGCTGCGGGCTAAGACTGCCGATTCGGTCAAGGCTCCCGTCGCCGAGGTTCTCATTGTCACCGATGTAGCCCCCGCTGAGGCAGAAGGTGCCCTGACTCGGGCTCTCATTCTGGGTGAGGCCGTTGACCATACCCGCCGCCTGGTCAACACTCCACCCTCCCATCTCTACCCCGAAACCTTCGCAGAGCGTGCCCTTGCCCGCGTAGAGGGCCTTGAAAATGTTGAAACCAAGGTCTGGGACTACGAAGAACTGGTCGCCGAAGGCTTCGGCGGCATCGCGGGTGTCGGCCAGGGGTCAGAGCGCAAGCCCCGCCTGGTAGAGGTCAAGTACACTCCCGAAAAGGCCGAAAAGACCGTCGCCATTGTGGGCAAGGGCATCACCTTCGACACCGGTGGCATTTCGCTCAAGCCCGCCGGATCCATGACCACCATGAAGTCCGACATGGCAGGTGCCGCAACCGTCCTCAACGTCGTGGCAGCAGCTTCTGAGCTCAACCTGCCGGTTGCCGTACACGGCTACCTCTGCCTGGCCGAGAACATGCCCGGTGGCAACTCCATTCGCCCCGAAGATGTGCTGACCATGCGCAGCGGTCACACCGTTGAAGTCATGAATACCGACGCCGAAGGCCGCCTGGTCATGGCAGACGGCCTGGCCCTGGCATCCGAGGGTGAGCCCGACGTCCTTCTCGACATCGCAACCCTGACCGGTGCCCAGCTCATCGCCCTGGGAGTGCGCACCGCAGCAGTCATGGGCAACGATACCGTCCGCCAACAGGTTGTTGAAGCAGCTACCGAAGCCGGCGAAGACTACTGGCCCATGCCCATGCCCGAGCACCTGCGCAAGAGCCTCAAGTCCCCCGTCGCCGATCTGCAGAACATCGGCTCCCGCTACGGTGGCATGCTGGTAGCAGGCCAGTTCCTCGAAGAATTCGTGGGCGAAAAGGACGGCGCAAAGATTCCCTGGGCCCACCTGGACTTCGCAGGCCCCTCCTTCAACGAGGAAGGCCCCTACGGCTTTACTCCTAAGGAAGGCACCGGCCACTCCATCGCCACCCTGATTAAGTTCATCGAGGCCTACGCCTAAACCTTACTTTCCAGGGAACTTTTACATTTGCACCCCGTTGCCCGCGTTCTAGCAGGTAACGGGGTGTAATCATGCCCACCCGAGCAATAAAACACCTGCCAATAGTGGCAGGCGGACGCATTCAAGGGATAAGCTAGAAAACGACAGTACATAAGGGGGCTTAGGCCTCCGCGACCCATGCAAGGGAGCGTCAACGTGGCCGACTCGGCAACAACAGAATTCGATATCCTCATCCTCGGTGGCGGTAGCGCCGGTTACTCCGCAGCTCTGCGCGCGGTACAGCTGGGCTTCACCGTAGGTCTGATCGAAAAGAGCAACCTGGGCGGCACCTGCCTGCACACCGGTTGCATCCCCACCAAGGCTTACCTGCACGCTGCAGAACTCGCTTCTGAGGCTCAGCACGCTTCAAAGTACGGTGTAAACACCACCCTCGAGTCCATCGACATGGCTAAGGTTCGTGACTACAAGGACGGCATCGTCGCCGGCAAGTTCAAGGGCCTGACCGGCCTTCTCAAGATGAAGAAGGTCACCGTTATCGAGGGCGAAGGCAAGCTCACCGGCAAGGACACCATCACCGTCGCTGGCACCGAATACAAGGGCAAGCACATCATCCTGGCATCCGGTTCTGTCTCCAAGACTTTCGGCATCGAGATTCGTGACCGCGTGCTCACCTCCACCGAAGCCCTGCAGATGGACTACCTGCCCAAGAGCGCTATCGTTCTGGGCGGCGGCGTCATCGGCTCCGAGTTCGCCTCCATGTGGAACTCCATGGGCGTAGAGGTCACCATCATCGAGGGCCTGCCCCA
The DNA here is from genome assembly GCF_050689125.1 of Rothia sp. L_38. Classification (NCBI taxonomy): domain Bacteria; kingdom Bacillati; phylum Actinomycetota; class Actinomycetes; order Micrococcales; family Micrococcaceae; genus Rothia; species Rothia sp. L_38. The sequence goes on from NZ_JBOEQD010000003.1 coordinate 126,819, forward strand.
CCTGGTCCCCAACGAAGACCCCTCCATCATCAAGGTCGTTGAGCGCGAATTCAAGAAGCGCGGCATCAAGTCCTCACTGGGCAAGTTCTTCAAGACCGTTGAACAGGACGCCAACGGCACCAAGGTCACCCTTGAAGACGGCACCGTCTTCGAGGCAGACATCGTTCTTGTTGCTGTCGGCCGTGGCCCCAACACCGAGGGCTTTGGCTACGACGAGCAGGGCCTGACCATGGACCGCGGCTTCGTTATCACCAACGAGCGCCTGCACACCGGCGTTGGCAACATCTACGCTATCGGCGACATCGTCCCCGGCGTCCAGCTGGCCCACCGCGGCTACCAGCAGGGCCGCTTCGTCGCCGAAGAAATCGCAGGCCTCAACCCCCAGGTTGTTGAAGACATCAACATCCCCAAGGTCACCTTCTGCGAGCCTGAGATCGCCTCCATCGGCTACTCCCAGCCCAAGGCTGAAGAGAAGTTCGGCAAGGAAAACGTTGAGGTTGCTGAGTACAACCTGGCTGGCAACGGCAAGTCCTCCATCCTGGGCACCGGCGGTCTGGTCAAGGTCGTCCGCGAGAAGAACGGCCCCATCATCGGCGTTCACGCTGTTGGTAAGCGCATGGGCGAACAGATTGGTGAGGCCCAGATGTGGGTTGTCTGGGAGGCCTTCCCCGAGGACGTCGCCCAGTTCATCCACGCCCACCCCACCCAGAACGAATCCCTGGGCGAGGCTGCAATGGCTCTGGCAGGCGCACCCCTGCACGGCTAAGACAAGCCCCTGCGGTAGGCGCTGGCCCTGACCCTGGTTATAGGGTCAGCGCCTACCCCCTACAGATTTTTATCACTCACAAGGAGAGCACGAAGGACTATGTCCACCACCGTAGAACTGCCCGCACTGGGCGAATCCGTAACCGAGGGTACCGTTACCCGCTGGCTCGTTGAGGTTGGCGAAACCGTTGAGGTTGACCAGCCCATCGTTGAGGTTTCCACCGACAAGGTCGACACCGAAGTTCCCTCACCCGTAGCCGGTGTTGTTGAGAAGATTCTCGTTGAAGAGGACGAGGACGTCGAGGTCGGCGCTCCCCTCATCGTTATTGGCGACGGCTCCGGCGCAGGCTCATCTGACGATGCCCCCGCTGCAGAAGCTCCCAAGGCTGAAGAGAAGGAAGAAGCTCCCGCCGCTGAGGAAAAGAAGGAAGAGGCACCCGTTGCCGCACCCGCGTCCTCAGGATCAGCTTCTGGCACCGAGGTTACCCTGCCCGCCCTGGGCGAGTCCGTCACCGAAGGCACCATCACCCGCTGGCTCAAGGAAGTTGGCGAAGAAGTTGCTGTTGACGAGCCCCTCGTAGAGGTTTCCACCGACAAGGTCGACACCGAGGTTCCCTCACCCGTAGCCGGTACCCTGCTCGAAATCCGCATCCAGGAAGACGAGGATGCCGAGGTCGGCCAGGTTCTGGCTATCATCGGTGACGCTTCAGCCGCTTCTGCTCCCGCAGAAGAGAAGAAGGAAGAAGCACCCGCAGCTGAGGAAAAGAAGGAAGAAGCACCCGCTGTTTCCTCCACCAACGAAGCTGCCGAAGCTCCCGCTGTTGAACTGCCCTCCGGCGACAACGGCGAAGCCTACGTCACTCCCCTGGTCCGCAAGCTGGCCAAGCAGGAAGGCATCGATCTGTCCACCATCAAGGGCACCGGTGTTGGCGGCCGCATCCGCAAGCAGGACGTCCTGGCTGCTGCTGAAGCTAAGAAGGGCGCTGCTCCCGTAGCATCAGCCTCCGCTACTGAAGCTCCCGCAACCGCAGCTCCTGCCAAGAAGGAAGCCCCCAAGGCTGCAGCGTCTTCAAAGCGCGGCACCACCGAAAAGGCTCCCCGCATCCGCCAGACCGTTGCTAAGCGCATGGTTGAGTCACTGGCTGTTTCAGCTCAGCTGACCACCGTCCAGGAAATCGACCTGACCCGTCTGGTTGCTCTGCGCAACAAGGCTAAGGCCGGCTTCGAGGCTCGCGAGGGCACCAAGCTCACCTTCCTGCCCTTCTTCACCAAGGCAGTCACCGAAGCTCTGCAGCAGTTCCCCCAGTTCAACTCCTCCATGAGCGATGACTTCAAGGAAATCACCTACCACGGTTCCGAGAACATCGGCCTGGCAGTTGACACCCCCAAGGGTCTGCTCGTTCCCGTTGTCAAGGACGCCGGCGACCTCAACATCGCAGGTATCGCAAAGAAGATCAACGACGTTGCCAAGCGCGCTCGTGACGGCCAGGTCGGCCCCGAGGAGCTGTCAGGTTCAACCTTCACCATCTCCTCCACTGGCCAGACCGGCGGTGTCTTCTTCACCCCGATCATCAACCAGCCCAACGTAGCGATTCTGGGCATCGGCTCCACCAACAAGCGTCCTGCTGTTATCCAGGATGCCGAAGGTAACGATGTTATCGCTATCCGCTCACTGGCCTACTTCTCACTGACCTACGACCACCGCGTTGTAGACGGTGCAGACGCTGGCCGCTTCCTGGCCTTCCTCAAGCAGCGTCTTGAAGAAGCAGCTTTCGAAGCTGAGGTTGGTCTCTAAACCACAGGTCTTAGTTCTCTGAACTAGGCTCTCGAGTGCCCCGCTGGCAGAAGTTAGCGGGGCACTTTTCTATCTACTAGGGGGCTCGCGTGGTCACCCCCACACCGGTTTTAGTGGCGAACTGTCGCTAAACAAACAGGTATTACGTAGACTTGTCATTATGGCTATCGCATTTTCAATTCTTCTTTTCTTGCACATCGTTGGTGCCGCAATGGTTTTCGGCCTGTGGCTAGGCACCTTTAAGCAGGGCATCGTTCTGCCCGGTCAGTTCCACGCGGCCCTGCTGCAGGTCGTTACCGGTTTTGCTCTCTACTTCATCCAGATGTCACAGAACATGACTCTGAACCACATGATGATTGGCATCAAGATGGTGATTGCCCTAGTTATCGCTGTAGCGGCCTTTATGGGTCAGAAGAAGTACAAGGCTGCCCGCGCCCTGGGCACCCCTGAAAACGGTAAGAACGTAGCCCTGGCCCATACTGTTGGTGGCCTGGCTCTGATCAATATCGCTATCGCTGTTTTCATGCAGTACCCCCAGATCTAATCAAGGCAAGAACACCTAGGTTCTTACTCCCAGGGGCGGTGTACCGGTTTGGTGCACCGCCCCTGGTCTATATAGCGGCAGGGCTGTAGGTGCTAGAGGGCGGACGGGTCTAGGGGCAGGGGCTGTGCCTCGGTCAGCAGGTAGGTTCCGCCCTCGGCTTGAAGAATCAGCTCCACGCGTTGAAGCACCCTACCATCGTGCCGACTTATACCCTGCACAGCCAGTTCCCGATCACTACCTGCGGGGCTGTAGCCGGTCGCTTGCACCGTAACCAGGAGCCTGTAGCCGTTCTCGGTTGCCGTGATCTCGCTGATGTCCACCAGTTCTGTGCTCATATCGGCTAGAGCGGCCGCGCCTTCACTTGCCAATAGCTGGCTGTCGGCTTCAGCCAAGGGTGAGCCTAAAACCGCGTAATCACCTATTTCCGTAGTTTCCCCAGAGGCAAGTACCCGGCTCCGGGCGGCTACGAGCTCTGCTGCGAGAAGAGCTACGTCATCATCACTGGGTTCTAGGGCTACTGCCTGGTCTTGCTCGACCTCTTCCTGCTGCCTTTCACCAGCGTGCTGCTGATCTGCCCCTGACGGCGTAAGAGCAGGAAGAGAGCCCGCTGTCTCAACCGCTGCCTCAGCCGATACCGGGGTAGCTGAGTCCTGCTGGGGCTCTGATAAGAACAGCTGGTACCCGGCCCCGGCTATGGCGAGAAAACCTATCAGGATAGCACCGCTCATAGCCCAGCGCTCCCGCAGATGCTGCCCTACCGGTAGTCGTCCGACCCCTTTGCCCTTCCTCCTGATACGGGGCAGCCCGCCTTGAGACGCCTTGCTCCCCCGCGATACATCGGGCAGTTTCCCGTACATCTGACGGCGTTGTTTCACCGCCCGGCGGGGCTCTACTGGCGCAGGCTGCCTGTAGGCAGGAAGACGGGGACGCACGCTCTGGTGGGCGCTGAGGTGAAGTTCAAGAGGCTCAGGATCAGCAGCCAGCTCAATAAGTGCTAGCAGATCAGTCAGCTGGGGCTGCTGGGCACGAGAGTCGATAGCGTCCTCAAGGGTCTGGGCAAGGGCGTCGCTGGCCTGGGGTACAGCCAGGTTCAGGGGAGCCCTCAGACGCATGGCCTTAGGCTCTTCCCCGGTGAGGCAGAGCCACAGCAGGGCGGCGCAGGCTGCGATGTCATCTGCCTGCCGGCTCTTCTGTACCGCGGACGCCAGTGGGCGGGTATCAATATCGGGGGCAAGGAGTTTCAGCTCGCCCCGCACGGTGAAAACGCAGTGGCGGGCCGCTAGCTCAGAATAGGCAAAGCCCTGTTCGTGGAGGTAACCCAGCGCCTGGGTGAGGGCTCTGGCAACGGTGGTTACCTGCCCCAGGGGCAGTTTTCCCTTGGCTCGGCAATAGTCGGCGAGAGTGCCAGCCTCAGCAGGTTCATACCAGATATGGTAGGAGTCCTGCGATGAGGTCACAGCATCGACCCTCAGCACTGCGGGGTGAGGGGTGAGGGAACACAGCCGTTCTGCGGATTTCGCACTAGCTTCTGCATCGCCGGTGATCTGAGTCAGGGTGTAGGGGCCCGCCTGCACCTCAAGGTGGGCGGCACTTTGGTAGCCGCAGTCCACGATCCAGGTGCTGTGGTGGGCTCCGCTTTCAAGGCGGTAGCGCGGGGTTACGTCGGGCAGGTTACCGGGTATCGGCAGGGCCTGGTCGTTTTCTGGTTCAGGCGGTGCGGACGCCCGGGTCGGCTGGGGTAGGTCTGTGGGGGTACTCATGCTTTAGCTATACACCATCTGATAGAGCCACCGCCGGGAGTATCCACAGGGCTAGCATTTACGCTAGTCAACTGCATGAAGGTGCCCTGTGGATAAAAACGTCATCTAGCGTCACAGCACCACATCCCGGGTTCAGACGGCCAGAGTCTCCCTGAATATTTTCGCCCCACCGTCAAAAGGGCTACCCTAGAAGGTATGGCACTTTTGTTTGAACGGGTCGGGCTTGCCCCCGACTATGTGGAATACACCTCCGCGCTGGACTACCAGCGCACCGTCCACGAAGAAGTCGCCACCGGCGTCCGGCAAAATACCGTCCTACTGCTGGAACACGAAGAAGTCATTACCGCCGGTAAGCGCACCGAAGACCACGAATACCCGGCCGATAACCGCGTGCCCGTCATCAAAATTGACCGCGGCGGTAAGCTCACCTGGCACGGCCCCGGCCAGCTGGTTGGCTACCCTATCGTGCAGCTGCCCGAGCCCATCGACGTCGTCCGCTACGTGCGGGTACTCGAAGAGGTGCTCATCAACGTCCTGACCGACCTGGGCATCACCTGCCAGCGAGTCGAGGGGCGCTCAGGCGTTTGGGTGCTAGGCGATGGCGCCCTGGTGCAAGATAAAAAAATTGCAGCTATCGGCATCCGCGTTGCAAAGAACACCACCATGCACGGCTTCTCCATCAACTGCAATAACCCCACCGACCCCTTCGGCGCCTTTATCCCCTGCGGCATCACCGATGCGGGCGTCACCACCATTAGCGAACAACTCGGCCGGAATATAACCCCCGCCGATATTGTTGACCGAGTAGAAGAAGAGCTGGCCCGTTACGCCGACCAGCTCGCCGCCGACTTCACACCGGCCCCCAGCGCATAAACCGCTCCCCGGCAGAAGCCGCCAGCACACCCACCACAGGTTTACCACCAAAGGAGAACCCCACCTCATGAGCGCCCAGCCAGAAGGCCGCAAGCTACTTCGCGTTGAAGCCCGCAATGCAGAGGTCCCCATCGAGAAGAAGCCCTCATGGATCAAAACCAAGGCCAAGGTTGGCCCCGAATACAAAGAAATGGTTGATCTAGCCCGAGGCTCTGGCCTTCACACCGTGTGTGAAGAGGCCGGCTGCCCCAACATCTACGAGTGCTGGGAAGACCGCGAAGCAACCTACCTGATTGGCGGTTCAGAGTGCACCCGTCGCTGCGACTTCTGCATGATCGACACCGGTAAGCCCGTTGCTATTGACCGCACCGAGCCCCTTAAGGTGGCCCTCAACGTCAAGAAGATGGGCCTGCGCTACGCCACCGTCACCGGTGTAGCCCGTGACGATCTTGAGGACGGCGGCGCCTGGCTTTATGCCGAAACCATCCGCCAGATTCACCGCGTTTCCCCCAACACCGGCGTCGAAATCCTGATCCCCGACTTCAAGGGTAAGGAAGAGGACGTGCAGCAGGTCATCGATGCAGCCCCCGAGGTCTTCGCCCACAACCTTGAGACCGTCCCGCGTATCTTCCGTCAGATTCGCCCCGCCTTCCGCTACGAGCGCTCCCTGGACGTCATCACCCAGGGCAAGGAAGCCGGTCTGATTACCAAGTCCAACCTGATCCTGGGCATGGGTGAAACCAACGAAGAGGTCTACGAGGCCCTCTGCGATCTGCACGATGCCGGCTGCGACCTGATTACCCTCACCCAGTACCTGCGCCCGGGCCCCCTCTTCCATCCCATCGAGCGTTGGGTCAAGCCCGCCGAGTTCGTTGAGCTCTCAAAGATGGCCGAAGAGATTGGCTTTGCCGGTGTAATGGCAGGTCCCATGGTGCGCTCGTCCTACCGGGCCGGTAAGCTCTGGGCCCGTGCCATGAAGAAGCAGGGACGCGAAATCCCTGAGCACCTGTCGCATATCGACGACTCAGGCTTTGCTATGCAGGAGGCTAGCTCCCTGGTAGCAGCAGGGGCCTAAAGGACGCTACCCCCTAGGGTTTCAAGCGCCCACCGGTTTCATCGGTGGGCGCTTGCCGTATAGAATAGGTAAGTTAGGGCGCGTATCGCACCCGCCCGCCCAGAATCGACTCACGAAGGAAACACAGTGGCTGAATCCCGTGGCAGCACCCGCGCACAGACCCGCGAAGAAAAGAAGAAGGCTCGCGAAGAGCGCCGCGCCAAGCGCGGCCCCGGCATGTTTGCTCAGATGAAGCAGGTCTATGCTATGACCCGCGAGCAGGACCCCAACATCCCCTGGATTCTTGCTCTGGTCTTCTTTGGCACCGTCCTGGTCTTCCTGCTGATCGGCCTGCTGCTCAACAACTGGATTACCTTCCTTCTCATCGGTATCCCCCTGGGCATTCTTTTCTCTGTCATGGTGCTCTCCCGCCGGGCAGAAAAGGCAGCTTTCGCCCAGCTGGAAGGCCAGCCCGGTCGCTCCGGTGCAGCTCTTTCAACCCTGCGCCGCGGTTGGATTTTCGAGCAGCAGCCCGTTGCCGCTAACAAGTCCCAGGACGTCGTCTTCCGCGCCATCGGCCGCCCCGGCATCGTCCTGGTGACCGAAGGCCCCACCGGCCGCGTCAACGGCCTGGTCCAGAAGGAAAAGCTCAAGTACTCCAAGATCGTACCGACCGTTCCCGTAACCGTCATCAACACCGGGCACGCTGACGGCCAGGTTGAACTCAAGCAGCTCACCAAGACCATGAACAAGCTGCCCAAGAAGCTCACCCAGCAGGAAATGCACCAGGTAGCTAACCGCATTGATTCGCTGTCCAAGCACAACAACATGCTGAATGCTATTCCTAAGGGTATTGACCCCATGCGTATGCGCCCCGACCGCAAGGGCATGCGCTAAGCCTCAAACATTGGGGGCCCCTCAACCAAGGTTGAGCGGGCCCCCTTTTTTATCTCTGCAAAAGTATTACTCTACTGACTGCTTTTTAGAACCGCGCCACCAGTTCATGATGAAGACGTAGGCGATCAGAGCCAGGGTTATCTGCATCATGTAGCGGTCAATGGTTTCAAGAGTGGGTTGAATACCCTCGCCGAAACGCAGACCCAGGTAGAGGTAAAAAAGTTTGTTAACCACAGCCAGCAGGTAGATGTAAAGACCAATCATCCAGCCCTTGAGTTTACGGATACCGGCGATAGCCACCAGAATCGTCGCCGGAATCGGTGAGAAAGGGATAAAGCCCAGCAGCAGACTCAGAAAGAGGTGCTTCTCAACAAACCCCTCAAGTTTGCGCCACCACAGGGGGGTGTGGTTGGCGAACAGCCAGGTGATGAAATCCTGCCCCCAGTGCTTCCCCATAAAGAAGTAGACCGCCATGAACTTGATGTGGCTGGCGGCAGCAGCTGCGGTCAGGGCTGCCAGCATGAGGGCAGCTCCCTGGTTCTGGGCTGCGGTAATCAGCAGCCCCAGCCCTGAACCGGTCAGCAAAGAAACCAGCCAGGGTGCGTTGACCAGCAGATTAGGTCGCAGGGGAATCATGACCATCGAGAAAATGGTCATGAAGGCGAGTAGGCTCAGCAAGACCTTGTCGATTGGTCTGGGCTGGGTCAGAAAGGAGGGCAGCGCCGGGTCGTTCTCTTTCGGCGGCTCTTCGCCGGTAGGGTTCGTCATATCGTCTTTCATTTATCGAATCATCACCAAAATAGTATGGCGGGCCCGGTCGTGCAGGCCGCGCTGGTCGGCATCCATAATGACAACGGGCAGCACCAGCATGACCATAGACTGGCGAATCAGAGCGGTCAGCCAGCCAGCGGGCTTACCATCAAGTCGCTGTACCTGCATACCGAGGGCAAAATGCCCCACCGTATGCCCCATAAAACCGACAGCAGCAACCATATAGAGCCAGAAAATAACCAGCTGGGCAACATCAAGCACAGCGGTATTCACGCCCGGAAAAACCGTCTGCCCCAGCACAAAAAACATGCCCTCAATGAGCAGCCAGTCAATCCAAAAGGCCAGCAAACGGCGCACCGGGCGAGCGATAGCACCCCGCCCCGACCGCGGCCTGCCCATATTCTGCCCGGGGTACTCCTGGTCGGTAGGAGCCCCCTCTATCCAAGAACCTAAATCTCTTCTCGTAACCACCCAACTAACCTTACCGGCTCCTACCCCCTTTCCGCCCCAAGAAAACCGGGCGCAGGCGTCCTACCCTCTGAGAAACCTGACCCCAAACCACCTACACTAGAAAAGGGGAACCTAGCCACCCAAACCCACGTAACACCAACGCAACTCAAGCGCCGGTACGTTACACACGCGAAACAAAAGCGATACTTTAGGGCAAAAAATACACCCTAGGCTAGAAACAACAGCGAGGGAGCCCACCCAACCGGGCACCCATGGGTCGAAAACAACTCAAGGAGAACAAACGACCATGTTCACTACCGCACAGGAAGTCCTCGACTTCATCAAGAACGAAGACATCAAGTTCGTTGACATCCGCTTCTGCGACCTGCCCGGCGTACAGCAGCACTTCAACCTGCCCGCTAAGGCTATCGACGAAGACTTCTTCACCGTAGGCCAGATGTTCGACGGCTCCTCAATCCGCGGCTTCCAGGGCATCGCCGAATCAGACATGCAGCTGATCCCCGACGTCACCAGCTGCTACGTTGACCCCTTCCGCCTTGAGAAGACCCTGGTCGTTACCGGCTCCATCGTCAACCCCCGCACCGGCGAGTCCTACCACCGCGACCCCCGCGGCGTCGCCGAACGCGCCGAAGAATACCTGAAGTCAACCGGCATCGCCGACACCGCCTTCTTCGCATCAGAAGCAGAATTCTTCGTCTTCGAAAACGTCCAGCACGAAGTTACCCCCCAGTCAGTCTTCTTCAAGATCGACTCAGACGAGGCACCCTGGAACTCCGGCCGCAAGGAAGAGGGCGGCAACCTCGGTAACAAGACCCTCACCAAGGGCGGCTACTTCCCCGTTTCCCCCGTCGACAAGCAGGCTGACCTGCGTGACGCCATGTGCGTAGCCCTCGACGAGGTAGGCCTCGAAGTAGAGCGCTCCCACCACGAAGTAGGCGCCCCCGGCCAGGCTGAGATCAACTACAAGTTCTCCACCCTCACCCAGGCAGCAGACGACCTGCTCAAGTTCAAGTACGTCATCAAGAACACCGCTGACCAGTGGGGCAAGACCGTCACCTTCATGCCCAAGCCCGTCTTCGGCGACAACGGCTCAGGCATGCACTGCCACCAGTCACTCTGGCAGGACGGCGAGCCCCTCTTCTACGACGAGCGCGGCTACGCAGGCCTCTCAGACGTCGCCCGCTGGTACATCGGCGGTCTGATTGAGCACTCCTCATCAGTTCTGGCCTTCACCAACCCCACCGTCAACTCCTACAAGCGCCTGGTTCCCGGTTACGAAGCCCCCATCAACATGGTCTACTCCCAGGGCAACCGTTCCGCTGGCATCCGCATCCCCATTACCGGCACCAACCCCAAGGCAAAGCGCCTCGAGTTCCGCGCACCCGACCCCTCCTCCAACCCCTACCTGGCTTTCGCAGCCCAGCTCATGGCAGGTCTGGACGGTATCCGCAACCGCATCGAACCCCCTGCACCCATCGACAAGGACCTCTACGAGCTGCCCGCCGAAGAAGCAGCAGACATCAAGAAGGCACCCGCCAACCTTGAAGAAGCCCTTGACGCCCTCGAAAAGGACCACGACTTCCTGCTGGCAGGCGACGTCTTCACCGAAGACCTCATCTCAGCCTGGATCGACTACAAGCGCAGCAACGAGCTCGCTCCCCTGCTGCTGGTCCCCCACCCCCTCGAATACCAGATGTACTACGGCGTCTAAGCCCCGGTAAACTGACATTCACAAGCACAAAGCCGCGCTGGCGTCCGCACCGCAAGGACGCCGCAGCGCGGCTTTTGCGCACCACCCCCGCTTACTCAAGGAGAGACCCATGAGCCCCCAAAGCTCCATTCTTGAAGGCCGCAGCACCATCTACCGCAACGAGGTCTTCCAAACCGGCCTGATGAGCCAGCTTCTCGACGGCATCTACGACGGGGATATGACCATCGGTGAACTACTGGGCCACGGAAACTTCGGCGTGGGCACCTTCGACGGCCTCGACGGGGAAATGATCGTGCTTGACGGCACCTGCTACCAGATGCGCTACGACGGCTCCATCTCGCTCGCCTCGCTCGACCAGAAGACCCCCTTTGCCGTCATCACTAACTTCGTGCCCGCCATCAAGCGCGAACTCCCCACCAACCTGCTGCGCACCTCAGCTAGCCAGGTACTGGATAACTTCACCCTGTCAGATAACTACATGTACGCCATCAAGATTGTGGGCGACTTCGAGTGGGTACGCACCCGCACCGTCAAGAAACAGGAGAAGCCCTACCCCAAGATGGTAGACGCCGTAGAGGGTGAAGACATCGTCCAGTTCGACAATGTACCCGGCACCATCGTGGGCTTCCGCACTCCCATCTACGAGCAGGGTATCGGTGTGCCCGGCTGCCATGCCCACTTCATCGACGACGAGCGCACCCGCGGCGGGCATGTGGTCGACTTCAAGCTGCGCAGCGCCCACGTGGAAATCTGCCCCGGCACCGGCCTGCGCCTACACCTGCCCCTGAACGAAGCCTTCTCGAACGCAGACCTATCGCCTGAAGACCTGGCAGACCAGATTTCAAAGGCTGAGAAGCACTAGGTAAACGGCTAATCTCTACCCCGGGTAAAACAGCTTTTCGTAGACGGCCCGGGCCTGGCGGGTGATGCGCAGGTAGTCATCTTCGAGGACGCGCGCAGAGTGGGGGGCATAGCCACACCAGCGGGCGATAGCTTCAAGGTCTGAGCGGGTGGTCGTCAGGGTGTCCGAGGCGCGGCCGGTACGGAGCACGTTCAGGCCGCGTATCTTGGAGGCCAGTTTCCAGGCTGATGAGAGCAGGGTGGCATCCCGTTCATCGACCAGCCCTGCCTGCACAGCGGCGTCCAGGGCCTTGAGGGTGGAGGTGGTGCGCATGCCCTCGACCCGGTGGGCGTGCTGCAGCTGTAGGAGCTGGACCAGCCACTCGACGTCCGTCAGCCCGCCTCTACCCAGTTTGAGCTGGCGGGTCTTATCGGCGCCGCGGGGCATACGTTCGGTTTCGACCCGGGCCTTCATCCGGCGGATTTCGGTGACCTTCTCCGCGGGGAAGGTGGTGGGGTACCGGTAGGGGTCGATGAGCTCGATAAAAGCTGCCCCTACGTATTCGGATCCCGCGAAGGGGCGGGCTCGCAGCAGGGCCTGGAACTCCCAGGTGTCTGCCCAGCGCTCGTAGTATTCGCGGAAGGATTCCAGCGAGCGCACCATGGCTCCAGCTTTGCCTTCGGGGCGCAGGTCAGCGTCGATTTCGAGCACTTTTTCGGCGCGGATCGGCGGGGTGGTGGGTTGTTTGAGCAGGGCGACCATGCGGTTGATCAGGTCGGTGGCTTCGGTTTGGGCGGCTTTTTCGTCGGCTCCGTCGCGCGGTATGTGCACGTACATAAGGTCGGAGTCTGAGCCGTAGCCAATTTCGGCCCCGCCCTGGCGGCCCATGGCGATGACCGCTACGTCGGTGAGCGGGGTGCGGCCATCGATGTAGGTTTCTCGTTCGGCAATGGCAAGAGCCGACTGGATGGCGCCCCGGTCGATGTCGGATAGGCCGTGGGCTACTTCTGCGTTGCTGTTGATGCCGAGCGCTTCGCCCATGGCGAGGCGGAGAATTTCGCGGCGGCGCATCATGCGGACGGCGCGGATCGCTTCGGCTGAGTCAGTGTGGCGAGTGAGCTGGGAGCGCAGTTCGCCGATGATGACGTCGGTGGCGCGGGGTTTGAGGTCTTCGGTGCGGTCGAGCCAGGCGATAGGTTCGGGGGTATCTTCGAGCAGGTCGGTGATGAAGCGGGAGGACGCCAGCAGGGTGCAGAGGCGCTCTGCTGCGGCCGGTGAGTCGCGGAGCATTCGCAGGTACCAGGGGGTGCCGCCCAGGGACTCGCTGACGCGGCGGAAGCCGAGCAGGCCGGCGTCCGGGTCCACGCCCTTGGCGAACCAGCCGAGAAGCACGGGCATGAGGGTGCGCTGGATTTCGGCTGAGCGGCGTAGACCCTTGGTGAGGGCTTCGATGTGGCCCATGGCGCGGCGGGGGTCCTTGTAGCCCAGGGCTGCCAGGCGGTCTTGCGCTGCCTGCGGGGTGAGGGCCACTTCGTCTTTGGAGAGGTGGGCAACGGCGGCTAGCAGCGGACGGAAGAAGAGGCGCTCATGCAGGGATTTCACGGCACGTTTGATACCGGCCCACTGTTTGAGCATCTCTGGCTCGGTCAGCTGGGTGGGGGCCAGGGGAGAGTTCATGGCGCGCGCTAGCGAGCGCCGGTCGTTTTCTTTGACCGGCATCAGGTGGGTACGGCGCATGTAGAGCAGCTGGATGCGGTGCTCCATCACACGCAGGGTCGCGTAGTTATCTGCGAAGTCGTGGGCGTCCTTGCGGCCGATGTAGCTGGCTTTTGCGAGGGCTGCGATGGAGTCGGTGGTGCTCTGGGTGCGGACGCTCTCATCGGTGCGGCCGTGCACGAGCTGCAGAAGCTGAACGGTGAATTCTACGTCGCGCAGGCCTCCGGGGCCGAGCTTGATTTGTCGGTCGACGTCGGCGGCGGGGATGTTGTCGGTGACGCGTTGGCGCATGGCCTGCACTGACTCTACAAAGGAATCGCGGGCGGCAGATTCCCAGATGAAGGGGCGCATGGCTCGGGCCCAGCGGACGCCCAGCTCGGGGGTACCTGCGATGGGGCGGGCTTTGAGCAGGGCCTGGAATTCCCAGTTTTCGGCCCACCGCTTGTAGTAGGTGGTGTAGGACTCCACGGTGCGTACCAGGGCGCCGTCCTTACCTTCGGGGCGCAGGTTGGCGTCGACTTCCCAGAGGGCTGGTTCGGGGGCCGGGGCCATGATGGCCTTGGAGAGGGCCATGACCAGCTCGGTACCGATCTGGGTCAGGGTATTTTCGTCGAGGGGGGCAAAATCTTCGGGCAGGTCGGCCAGGGGCTTGTGGGCGACAGCGTAGACCACGTCCACATCTGATATGTAGTTGAGTTCGCGGGCACCGCATTTGCCCATGCCGATAATGGCAAGTTCTACAGCGGCTACGGTCTGTTCGCTGCGGTTCTGGGCTACTTCGGCGCGGGCGATTGCCAGGGCCCCTTCGAGGGCAGCTGCGGCCAGGTCTGCCAGAAGACGGCCAACGGTGGGCATGAACTGTACCGGTGCGAAGCTGGTGAGGTCGTAGATCGCGAGTTCGGTCAGGTGACGGCGGTAGGCAACGCGCAGGGCAGTGTAGGCTTCTTTGCCGGTGAGCTGGGCGACCGGGGCGGACGCAGCCGGGTCGGCTCCCACAGCCGTTAGCAGGTCGCGGCGGTAGACGGTATCGAGCGGAGCGATAGGGGTGAGGTATTCTCCGTCGGTCTCGGGCAGTAGCGAGACGGGAAAATCTTGGCCGTCAAAAGCCCTAGGGTCAATCTCTAGCAGGTCTGCGTGCTCGGGGTGGCGAACCAAGAACTCCCCCAGCGCCTCGGAGCCGCCCAGTAAGCGGTAGAGGGCCTCGGCGTCCGCTCCCCGCGCAGCTAGCTGCGCCACCTTGGGGGCGCGTTCAATGAGTCTGACCAGGGCAGGAAGCGCGATATCGGGAGAAGGGGCTAGGCGCAGGCCCTCAAACAGTTTGGCGCGGTCTAGACCTTCGAGCTCCCGGGAGGCAAGCCAGCGGGCGCTTTTAGCCGCATCGTAGAACCCCAGCGATGCCATCTCGCTCAGCAGACGCACCTGGGCCTTGCGTTCTTCTTCAGCGCGGCGGGCAGCTTCTTCGGGGGTTTCGTTCTGCGGGGTCTGGGTCACCGCTGTCTCCTTGGGTATTAATTACAGCAGGCGCAACACCGCCTGTGGTGTTGCGCCTGCATACGGGCACTAGAGGATACCGAGATTGTTCTTGAGTTCGTAGGGGGTTACTTCGGCGCGGAAGGCGTTCCAGTCGCGGCGCTTGTTGCGCAGGAACTGCTCAAAGACCTGCTCGCCGAGGGTTTCGGCCATGAACTCTGATTCTTCGGTACGGTGGATGGCGTCGTGCAGAGAGGACGGCAGGGCGTGGTAGCCCATGGCGCGGCGTTCTGCGCTGGTCATCGCTGAGATGTCTTCGGTGACGGCGGCGCTGGGCAGCTCGTACTCGTTTTCGATGCCCTTGAGGCCAGCTGCCAGGATGACGGCGTAGGCCAGGTAGGGGTTGGCAGCTGAGTCGATGCCGCGGTACTCCATACGGGCTGACTGCATCTTGTTGGGCTTGTAGAGGGGAACCCGAACCAGGGCGGAGCGGTTGTTGTGACCCCAGGAGACGTAGGAGGGGGCCTCACCGCCGCCCCACAGACGCTTGTAGGAGTTGACGAACTGGTTAGTGACCGAGGTGAACTCGGGGGCGTGGCGCAGGACGCCGGCAATAAAGTGCTTGGCGGTGCGGGAGAGCTGGTACTCAGCCCCTGCCTCAAAGAAAGCGTTGGTGTCGCCCTCGAAGAGGGAGAAGTGGGTGTGCATGCCGGAGCCTGCGTGCTCGGTGAAGGGCTTGGGCATGAAGGTGGCGTAGATACCCTGGGAGAGGGCGACTTCCTTGATCACGGTGCGGAAGCTCATGATGTTATCGGCGGTCTGCAGGGCATCGGCGTGGCGCAGGTCGATTTCGTTCTGGCCGGGGCCGGTCTCGTGGTGGGAGAACTCCACCGAGATGCCGATTTCTTCCAGGGTGGTCACTGCCTTGCGGCGGAAGTCCTGCACCACGCCGCCGGGAGTGTGGTCAAAGTAGCTTTCGGAGTCGACCGGTTCGGGGAAGCCGCTGGGGCCCAGTTCCTTTGACTTGAGCAGGTAAAACTCAATTTCGGGTGAGGTGTAGCAGGTAAAGCCCATACCCGCTGCCTTAGACAGCACGTTCTTGAGCACGCCGCGGGTATCTGAGGCACTAGGCTCCCCGTCGGGGGTGAGAATATCGCAGAACATACGGGAGGTCGGCTCTTCATCCCCGCGCCAGGGCAGCACCTGGAAGGTAGAGGGGTCAGGCTGCAGCAGCATATCTGACTCGTAGACGCGGGACAGACCTTCAATCGATGAACCGTCAAAACCGATGCCCTCGTCAAAGGCGCTCTCAACTTCAGCCGGTGCAATAGCAACAGACTTAAGCTGGCCCACCACATCGGTAAACCAGAGGCGGACGAAACGCACGTTGCGCTCTTCGATGGTGCGCAAAACGAATTCTTGCTGACGATCCATGTGACCTATCCGTTCATGTCTAAAGGTGGTGCCCGCACCCCGGTGGGCGGGCAAACGAATCCTTAGCATCAACTCTAGAACGTAACCGCCTTGCGTGCCCACCTGGCACGCTCTGACCCCGGTAACAGTAACGTGTTTTAAACATTTCTTTCACCGACTGAGATAAAGCGGGCCCGCTCCGGTTGCGGTGCGCCTGCAGGCTACTAGAGTTAAAGCATGCTCAACGAAGAAACAGCACCCTACGGGTCCTCAAACCCCACCCCCGCCAGCACTCCTCAGGACGCTGAGGCAAGCGTCCTCGCCGTCAAAAAGGTGCGCACCGTGCACCTGCAGCAGGCCAAGGACGCCGGTGAAAAGTTCGCCATGCTCACCAGCTACGACGCCCTGACCGCCACCATCTTCGACCGGGCCGGCATCGAACTGCTGCTCATTGGCGACTCTGCGGGCAACAATGTGCTGGGGCACGAATCAACCCTCACCATTACCGTTGACGAGATGATCCCCCTGGTCAAAGCTGTTTCTACCGCAGCCAAGCGGGCTATGGTCGTCGCTGACCTGCCCTTTGGCTCCTACGAGCAATCCCCCGTCCAGGCCGTAGCAACCGCCGTGCGCTTCATGAAAGAAGGCGGAGCGCACGCTGTCAAGATGGAAGCCACCGCCCACCACGTAGACCACGTGCGCGCCATGGTTGCAGCGGGCATACCCGTGATGGCTCACATCGGCTTCACACCCCAGTCTGAACACGCCCTCGGCGGCTACCGGGTGCAGGGCCGCGACGGCGGTCAGGCGCTCAAAGACACAGCCCTGGCTCTCGAAGAAGCCGGTGCCTTCTGCCTGCTCATGGAAATGACCCGCTCCGACGTTGCCGCCGACATCGACGCCTCAGTGCGCATCCCCATCATCGGTATCGGGGCGGGCGCGGACGTCAGTGGGCAGGTGCTCGTCTGGCAGGACGCTTTCGGGCTGCGGCAGGGCAAGATGGCCCGCTTCGTCAAGCAGTACGCCAACCTCTACGACACTCTGTTCGAAGGAGCAGCCGCCTACCGGTCAGACGTGCGCTCAGGCGCCTACCCGGCAGCGGAACACAGGTTCGACAGTTAAAAATTCTGCGTTGCCAAGAGTTGGGGAGGTAGCTAACCCGGGGCTCGCGCTCGCTGCCGACCCTCTCACGGGTTCGCTAGCGCTCACACGTGATTCACGCCAGCCCCGAGCCATCAGCTTCGCTGCGAGCCCGGGTCAGCTTTCTCAACGCTAGTGAAAAATTCCTTCCCTACCAGGCGTCCTTACCCTCGTCCCATTCTTCGTTGCGCTTCTTCGCCTTCTCCATGGCATGCTCTGCTTCTTCACGGGTAGCGAAGGGGCCCCAGAGCTCGGTGATTTTGGACTGCTGGCCCTCTTCGACCTGGCCGGTGCTCAGGTTGTACCAGTACTGGGTGTCGTGGGGGCCGGGGGTGTAGTCGTTCAGTGACACAGGGTCTCCTTTGTAGTTGATTGATGTTGCACGCACCACTTTACGCCCGGTTAGGCAAAAGATACAGCTTTTGGCAACGCTCCTAGGCGGGCCAGCCGGTGCGCAGCGGATAAGCTAGAAGGCATGTCGACATCATCTAACAGCCACAACCTCCCCGCTGAGCCGGGTAAAGCCCCCGTGGGTAACCTGACGCCCGGCGTTGTAGCCCCCATGCGCCCGGTACCGGCGCACATCGTCCGCCCCGAATACGTGGGCAAGCCCGAAGCCAATGAGGGTCAGGGCTCAAACTTCTACACCCCCGAAGAAGTAGAAAAGGTGCGGGCGGCCGGCAAAATTGCCGCCGGAGCCATCGTTGAAGCTGAAAAGATCGCTGTTCCCGGCACCACCACCAACGACATCGACGTCTTGGTGCACGAATACATCTGCGACCACGGGGCCTACCCCTCAACCGTTGACTACCGCGGCTTCACCAAGAGCGTATGTACCTCGCTGAACGAGGTCATCTGCCACGGTATCCCCGACTCCACCGTGCTTGAAGACGGCGATATTCTCAACCTCGACGTAACCGCCTACCTGCACGATATGCACGGTGACACCAACCGCACCCTGCTCGTTGGGGATGTGGACGAAGAGTCCCGCCTGCTGGTTGAGCGCACCGAAGAGGCCCTGAACCGCGCCATGAAGGCGGTACGCCCCGGCCGCGAAATCAACGTCATCGGGCGCGTCATCGAAAAGTACGCCGCCCGCTTTGGCTACGGCGTGGTGCGTGACTTTACCGGTCACGGTGTGGGCCGTGAATTCCACTCCGGCCTGATTATCCCCCACTACGATGCGGCCCCTGCCTACAACACCGTCATCGAAGAGGGCATGATTTTCACCATCGAACCCATGCTCACCCTGGGCACCATCGAATGGGATATGTGGGAGGACGACTGGACCGTCGTCACCCGCGATCGCAAGCGTACCGCCCAGTTTGAACACACCATGGTTGTCACCGCCGACGGCGTGGACATCCTTACCCTGCCCTAAACACCATCACTCTCAAAGGAGCGCTCATGACTGACGCAGTCACCCCCGAGGTCCCGGCACCTACCGCAGCTGACCTGGTTATCGGTATCGATATCGGAGGCACCGGTATGAAGGGCGGTATCGTTGATATCCGCACCGGCCAGCTGGTGGGCGAGCGCTTCCGCATCCCCACCCCGCAGCCTGCCACCCCCGAGGCCTGCGCATCTGTGGTCCGTGAAATCGTTGATGAGCTGCAGGGCCGTGAGCTTGCTCCCCTGCCCGATGCGGCTATCGGTATCGACTTCCCCGCCATCGTGAAGAACGGCGTTACCCTTTCTGCTGCGAATGTGCACGAGTCCTGGATTGGTGCTGACCTTGAGGGCATCATGAGCGAGGCCCTGGGCGGACGTACCGTCTACGCCCTGAACGACGCGGACGCTGCCGGCCTGGCCGAGGCTACCTACGGCCAGGGTAAGGACAAGGACGGCCTGATTGCCGTGATTACTCTGGGCACCGGTATCGGTTCAGCCCTCATTATCAACGGCCAGCTGATTCCGAACACCGAGCTGGGTCACCTTGAGATTGACGGCCACAACGCCGAATCTCGTGCATCAGCCCGTGCCCGTGAAATTCACGAGCTGTCCTGGAAGAAGTACGGTAAGCGTCTGCAGCGCTACTTCTCCCACGTGGAGTTCCTCTTCTCCCCCGACCTGTTCATCATCGGCGGTGGCATCTCGAAGAACCCCGAGAAGTTCATGCCCTACTTTGAGGATGAAATCCGCACCCCCATGGTCATGGCCCAGCTGCGGAACAACGCTGGCATTGTGGGTGCTGCCCTGTGGGCTGCTGGCCACCCCAGCGAACACGAGCGCCGCGCCGCCGCCCAGGGCTAGGCGCCGCTAGCTCCTAAAAATAAGGACGCCGCCCGCGCACCTTTCTTGCCGTAAGGCAGAAGGTGGGTGGGCGGCGTCCTTTTTTCTGGAGCTAGAGCAGGGTAGGCTGCTCCCCCTCGTCCGCCCCCGCCTCGCGCAGCGCTGCGATAGCCCGCTCAAAGTCATCGAGCGACTCAAAAGCCTGATAGACGCTAGCAAAACGCAGGTAAGCTACGGTATCAAGCTTAGACAGGGGCTCAAGAATAGACAGCCCTACCTCATGGGCGTCGATCTCAGCAATACCCTTCGCACGAATCGCCTCTTCGACTTCCTGCGCTAGCTTAGCCAGGTCGTCCTCCCCCACGGGGCGCCCCTGGCAGGCCTTACGCACGCCAGAGACAATCTTGGCCCGGTCAAAGGGTTCGGTCACGCCGCTTCTCTTGATTACCGAAACAGCTGTGGTTTCGACGGTGGTGAACCGCTTGCCGCAGTTGCTGCACTGGCGGCGGCGGCGAATTGCTGAGTTGTCGTCGGTAGTGCGCGAGTCAACTACCTTTGAGGTGGAATTACGGCAGAAGGGGCAGTTCATGTGGTTCCTCCGGTGGGTACCTTATTTGGTCTGGCCGGTACGCGCGGTGATGGCTTCACCGTGGGCGGGTAGGTCTTCGTCCTGGGCAACAGCAACAATGGCATCGCCAATTTCAGCCAGGGCACCTTCGCTGTAGTTGATGAGCTGAACAGCCTTCATAAAGACGGTGGTGTTCAGCCCCGATGCGTAGGCAGCTGAACCGCCGGTGGGCAGGACGTGGTTGGAGCCGGCCGCGTAGTCGCCCAGGGGCACCGGGGAGTAGGGGCCAATGAAGATAGCACCGGCGTTGCGCACCCGACCGGCCACCTCTTCTGCCTTCTCGGTATGGATTTCGAGGTGCTCTGCTGCGTAGGCGTCGGCTACCGCGATTGAGGCTTCGAGGCTGTCGGTGAGCACCACGCCGGACTGGGGGCCGGTCAGGGCAGTGGCCACGCGCTCGCTGTGTTTGGTCGCAGTTGCTCGTTGGTTGATGGCGTCCTGCACGGCGGCGGCGAGGGTTGGGCTGTGAGTAATGAGGACGGACCCGGCGTTGGGGTCGTGTTCGGCCTGGGAGATCAGGTCGGCGGCAACGTAGTCGGGGTTGGCGGTGTCGTCGGCGATGACGGCGATTTCGGTGGTTCCAGCCTCGCCGTCCACACCCACGACGCCCTGCAGGGCCCGCTTGGCCATGGCGACAAAGATGTTGCCGGGGCCGGTGATGGTGTCGACGGGTTCAAGAACCTCACCGGCGTCATCCAGTCCGTAGGCCATAGCACCCAGGGCACCGGCGCCGCCGATGGCCCAGACTTCGGTAATGCCCAGCAGCCCGGCTGCACCCAGGATGGTGGGGTGGGGCAGGCCGTCGAATTCTTTTTGGGGCGGGGTGCAGAGCACGATAGAGCCGACGCCCGCTGCCTGGGCGGGTACAGTGTTCATGATGACCGATGAGGGGTAGACAGCCAGGCCGCCAGGCACGTACACGCCGGCGCGGCGCACGGGGGTCCAGCGGTTGGTGAGGACGGCCCCGGGGGCAACTTCGATGGTCTGATCGGCGGGGCGCTGGGCGGCGGCAAAAGCGCGGGTGCGCTCGATGGCGATTTCTAGGCCCTTGCGGACGCCCGGGTCAAGGTTCTCGACCGCCCGGTCGATAGCGCTCTGCGGTACGCGCAGGGCGCCCTGCTCTACTCCATCGAAACGGGCGGAGAGTTCTCGCAGGTAGTCAGCGCCGCGGTCCTGTACGTTCTCGAGGATTTCGTGCACGGTGGTGAGCGCATTGCCCACGAACTCTGTGGTCTGGCGCGGGACGATACGGCGCAACTCTGCGTAGGAGTGGTTGCTGCCGCGCAGGTCGATGGTGCGCAGGGTGAAGTCTGCAGATGCAGTTGAGTTCTGGGTGCTGTCTGTTGTGCTCACTCTTTGATTTTAACGCGGCCGTCAAGCCGCAGCGGGTTAGGCTAGTGGGTTTTCCGGCTGGTGAGATTCTGCCGCCTTGAGTTTTTCTGCCACGGCCTGCCAGCCGGGCGAACGCTTACGAGCAGGCAGGGACTCAACCACGGTGAGATAGGACTCCGCGATGAGCTCGGCTAGCAGCTCACCAGCCACATCTGGGTGGGGTACGAGACTGTACCAGTGGGTTTTGTTCATATGCCAGGCAGGGCACGCCGCCGGGTGGGTTTCGATGATAGCTGCAACGTCGGCGGGGTGGGCTTTGAGGTTGACCAGCTGGGTGCCGTCCTTCTCAGCTAGCACCATGAACCACTTGCCGCCCACGCGGGCAGCTTCGGCGTCGCTGCGGGAGGTGAAGCGGTAGAGCTCGGTTGCGGGCAGAGCCAGGGCGGACGCGGACGCCGCCTCGTAGAGGGCGCGGGAGGTGGAAAGGGGCATGGACCCCAGTTTAGTACCCCCGTTAAAGTGCAAGTGCCGCTGCAAAAAGCAACGGCACATGCACTTTTCCGATGGCAGCGACCTTACAGGGCAGCCTTGATCTCAGCTGCGCTCGCCGTCGGTGAGCCTACCTCGACCAGGCCGCGCTCGGTTACCGCCAACAGAGTGGGGTAATGGTCCACGCCCAGCCCCAGCACCTGCTGCTGCTCGGCAGCGGCGCGGGCAGCGACGTCCGCGTCCTTCAGGGCCACCCGGACGGACTCAGCATCCACACCTAGGCGCTCAGCGGCAAAATCATAGGCAGCCTCGTTCGAGAGGCTCAGCCCCTCCCCGTAGAAAGCGGCCTGCAGGGCCGAGACAGCTTCCAGGGCGCGGTCTTCACCTGCTACCTGGCGCAGGGCCATGAGCCCGCGGGCAGCGTCGTTCGAGTCCATGACGGTTGACCCTTCCGCCAGCATAGCCTCGTAGCCCTGCCCAAATTCCACCCCGATCAGGGCCGAAATACGCGCATTAGCGGCGGGGATATGGCCGTACTGGCCGATGGGGACGCTGCGGTCGCCGGTGAAAAGAGCACCGTGACGCACAGTTAGGCTTACCTCTGGGTCAGCCGCCAGCTCCCGCACGGTCGGACCAAAGCCGTAGCACCAGCCGCAGTAGGTATCGAGCACATAAACGAGTTCGCGCATACCGTTCCTCTCCCTTCTCGCGCCTGCTAGCCTACTTGCCCTGGGCTGCAGCTTCGTCGGCGGAGGCGACGGTGAAACGGGTGCCAACATGGGCAGGGTTTTCGATTTCGTCAATGGTGGCGACGGCGAAATCCTGGGTTGAGACGAACATGCCGGCGGGTACATCTAGCTCAGTGCGGTAGTCACCGGTGCGAGCACCGGGGGCGATCATGGGTGAGGGGGCCAGGACGGTCCAGTTCAGGTCGGACGCTGCACGGTAGTCGCCCAGAATCTCAGCGAAGGTCTTGGCTTCGGGCAGGTACTCTTCGGGGAAGTCGGGGCTCTCCAGCAGCAGGCCTTCCCCGGCATTCAGGGAACCGGCACCGCCAACAACCAGGAAGCGGCCGGTGGGGGCTGCTGCGATGAGGGCGCGGTGGGCGGCGATAGCTGCGGAGTAGTCGTCGCGGCTAGCAACGGAGATGACGGTTGCCTCGGATGAGTTGATGACCTCTACCAGGGCCTCGGTGTTGGCCAGGTCGAGGGGCAGGGTGCCTGCTGAGCCGCTGCGGGTGTAGCTGGTTACCTGGTGGCCGCGGTTCTGTGCTTCTGCAACGATTGCTGAGCCGACCATACCTGCTGCGCCGATCACTGAGATGTTCATGGGGTTTTCTCCTTGAAGAGTTGGTTTTCTGTATCGAACAGTTCTATAGTATGTTTTAGAAACCAATTACCTCAAGGTAACTATTAGAAGATTTTTAAAAAAACTTTCAGAAAGGCCCACCGTGGCATCATCGACCCAGGTCAGCGCGGACGTCCGCCCCACCTCCCAGCCGGCAGCAGAGCAGCTGCCCGCCAACGTCCTCGACCAGAACTGCCCCTCACGCACCGTACTGCGCCATCTCACCGACCGCTGGACTCCCCTGATTGTCACCGTACTGGCAGACGGTGCGCCGGTACGATTCAAGGACCTCAAAACCACCATCCAGGGCATCTCCCCCAAGGTTCTCACCGAGACCCTACGCTCCATGGAACGCGATGGGCTACTCACCCGACACATCACCGCCAGCGTTCCCCCGCGCGTGGACTACCAGCTCACCGACCTGGGGCTGACCACCGTTGAGCCGCTCACCGCCGTCCGCCTCTGGGCAGAAACCCACCTGGAAGAGGTGCAGGCCAACCGCGAGCGCTACGACGCCGCCCAGGCTCTCTAACAAACACCCTTTAACAAAGAATGTGCCGCCCGATTCCGAGCGAAGGAGTCTTACTCCCCCGCTCGATAACAGGCGGCACATCCGGTGCTTCTTAGCTACCTAGAGGTCCAGGCAGGCCGGGCCCAACAGCACCTTAAGATCACCAAAGAGGGCCGGGTTGGGGTTGACCCGAAGGTCTGCACCTAGCCTAATAAGCAGGCGCTTGGTGCGGGTGGTCATCGCGATGCGCACCTCTGATTCACCCTTGTGATTCCGCAAAATATCGCGCAGCTGGCCCAGGGTCTCCTCGGTCGCCTTGTACTCGGGAATAGCGATAGTGACCGGACCGCCAGTGCCGTCTGCTGAAATCTCGGGGATATTCAGCTCCTGGGCGCTCAGGGTCACCGACCCGTCATCACGGCGCTGCAGGCGGCCCTTGATGGTACAAATCAGGTCTTCGGCCAGCACACCGGCAATCGGCTCATAGGCGCGGCCAAAGAACATGACCTCGATAGAACCGGTGCGGTCTTCCATCTCGATACGGGCGTAGGGGTTGCCCGAGTTCTTCGCGATACGGCGGGAGACGCTAGTGATCATGCCCGCGATAGTTACGATCGCCCCATCAGGCTTGACCGAATCCTCAGAGACCAGCCCCTGAATCGTAGAGTCTGACAGCGCATCAAGGGCATCTTCGAGACCGCGTAGGGGGTGGTCAGAGACGTAGAGGCCCAGCATCTCGCGCTCAAAGTTGAGCTTATCGCGCTTCTCCCACTCGGGGACGTCCGGAATCTGTACCGCCAGCTCGTTCGCCGGGTTATCGTCGTCCAGCCCCAGCCCGCCGAAGAGGTCGAACTGACCGGCAGCCTCCTGACGCTTAACCGAGACGGTCGCGTCGATAGCCTCTTCGTGAATCATGGAAAGCGGACGCCGGTCGTGCCCCAGCGAGTCAAAGGCACCGGCCTTGATGAGGGAGTCCACGGTGCGCTTGTTACAGACGACAATCGGCACCTTGGCCAGGAAGTCGTTGAAGTTCTCGTAGCGGCCCTTTTCTTCGCGGGCATCGACCATAGCAGAGACCACGTTGGCACCCACGTTACGGATAGCGCCCATGCCGAAGCGGATATCGTCGCCCACAGGGGTGAAGTTCAGGGCCGACTCGTTCACATCGGGCGGCAGCACCGTAATCTTCATGTGGCGGCACTCGTTCAGGTAGAGGGCGAGCTTGTCCTTGTCATCGCCCACCGAGGTCAGCAGCGCTGCCATGTACTCCTGGGGGTAGTGGGCCTTCAGGTAGGCCGTCCAGTAGGAAACCAGACCGTAGGCCGCCGTGTGGGCCTTGTTAAAGGCGTAGTCAGAGAAGGGTAGCAGAATATCCCAGAGGGCCTTCACCGCCCCTTCGGAGTAGCCGTTATCGAGCATGCCCTGGTGGAAGGTGGCATACTGCTTATCCAGCTCCTCCTTCTTCTTCTTACCCATAGCGCGACGCAAAATATCTGCCTCACCCAGGGAGTAGTTAGCGACCTTCTGGGCAATCGCCATAACCTGCTCCTGATACACGATCAGGCCGTAGGTGGTATCGAGAATCTCCGCCAGGGGCTCTTCGAGCTCCGGGTGGATGGGGGTGACCTCCTGCAGACCGTTCTTACGCAGGGCGTAGTTGGTGTGGGAGTTCGCACCCATGGGACCGGGGCGGTAGAGCGCCAAGACCGCTGAGATGTGCTCAAAGTGGTCAGGCTGCATGAGCTTGAGAAGCTGGCGCATGGGCCCACCATCGAGCTGGAAGACACCCAGAGTATCACCGCGAGCCAGGAGCTTATAGGACTCGGCGTCATCCAGTTCCAGGGTTTCAAGGTCCAGGTCTTCGCCGCGGTTGAGCTTAATGTTCTCAATCGCATCCGAGATGATGGTCAGGTTGCGCAGGCCCAAGAAGTCCATCTTAATGAGCCCTAGCCCTTCACAGGTGGGGTAATCGAACTGGGTGATAACCTGGCCGTCCTGCTCACGGCGCATGATGGGGATAACGTCAATCAGGTCGTGGCTCGACATGATGACGCCCGCCGCGTGCACGCCCCACTGGCGCTTCAGACCCTCGATACCCTTCGCGGTCTCAAAGACCTTCGAAGCATCGGCATCAGACTCGATGAGGTCTCGCAGCTCCTGGGCGTCGTTATAGCGCTTGTCCTCGGGGTTGTAGACGTTGGCCAGGGCAATGTTCTTGCCCATGACGTCCTCGGGCATGGCCTTGGTCAGGCGCTCGCCGGTGGAGAAGGGGTAGCCCAGCACGCGAGAGGAGTCCTTGAGGGCCTGCTTAGCCTTGATGGTGCCGTAGGTGACGATCATTGCCACCTTGTCTTCGCCGTACTTCTCGGTCACATAGTGAATCACTTCAGAACGGCGGCGATCATCGAAGTCCACGTCGAAGTCGGGCATGGAGACGCGGTCGGGGTTGAGGAAGCGTTCGAAGATCAGGTCGTGTTCCAGCGGGTTCAGGTCGGTAATACGCATGGCGTAGGCAACCATGGAACCTGCACCCGAGCCACGACCCGGGCCCACACGGATGCCGTTCTCCTTGGCCCAGTTGATAAAGTCAGCAACCACCAGGAAGTAGCCGGGGAAGCCCATCTGCGAGATGATGCCCACCTCGTACTCGGCCTGTTTGCGCACCTCATCGGGCACACCCTTGGGGAAGCGGTAGTGCAGGCCGCGCTCAACCTCTTTGACGAACCAGGATTCCTCGTTTTCGCCCTCGGGCACGGGGAAGTTGGGCATGTAGTTGGCCTTGGTATTGAACTCCACGGAGCAGCGCTCGGCGATTTCCATGGTGTTGTTGCAGGCCTCGGGGTAGTCGCGGAAGAGCTCGCGCATCTCAGCCGGCGACTTGAGGTAGAAGTTATCGGCATCGAACTTGAAGCGCTTGGGGTCCTGCAGGGTGGAGCCTGACTGCACGCACAGCAGCGCGGCGTGGGCCTTGGCGTCCTCTGCGTGGGTGTAGTGCAGGTCGTTGGTGGCAACCAGGGGAAGGTTCAGTTCTTTGGCCAGCTTGAGCAGGTCGGCCATGACGTTCTTCTCGATATCAAGCCCGTGGTCCATGAGCTCGCAGTAGAAGTTTTCCTTGCCGAAGATGTCGCGGAAGTCGCTGGCTGCCTGCATGGCCTCCTTGTATTGGCCCAGGCGCAGGCGGGTCTGCACCTCACCCGAGGGGCAGCCGGTGGTGGCGATTAGGCCCTTACCGTAGGTCTGGAGTAGCTCCCGGTCCATACGCGGCTTATAGAAGTGCCCTTCAAGCGAAGCCAGAGAGGACGCCCGGAACAGGTTATGCATGCCCTGGGTGTTCTCTGCCCACATGGTCATATGGGTATAAGCACCACCACCGGAGACGTCATCGCGCCCGCCCTCACCAAATTTCACGCGGGTGCGGTCCTGACGGGCAGTACCCGGGGTCAGGTAGGCCTCCACACCGATAATGGGTTTAACCCCGGCGTTATTGGCCTTGTTCCAGAAATCGAAGGCACCAAAGAGGAAGCCGTGGTCGGTGGTTGCCAGGGCATTCATGCCCAGCTGCTTCGAGTGCTCAAAGAGGTCGGTTAGACGGGCAGCACCATCGAGCATGGAGTACTCGGTGTGCACGTGCAGGTGGGTGAAGTCGGTGTTAGCCATGCGGGTTGCGTCCTTAGCGTCGGGCTCTAGAAGTTGCCCTCACGCAGGGTATCGAGAGCGTACTGAAGGTCAGGGGTGTAGGGGCTTTCGAACTCCACCTGCTCGCCGCTGGTGGGGTGGGTGAAGCCCAGCCGGTGGGCATGCAGCCACTGACGGGTCAGCCCCAGGTGGGCGCTCAGAGTGGGGTCGGCCCCGTAGGTCAGGTCACCGGTGCAGGGGTGACGCAAGGCCGAGAAATGCACACGAATCTGGTGGGTGCGGCCGGTCTCAAGGTGTACTTCAACCAAGGAAGCCGGGCCAAAGGCTTCAAGTACTTCATAGTGGGTAATGGCCGTCTTACCGTCCTCGTTGACCGCGAACTTCCATTCGCTGCCGGGGTGGCGGCCGATGGGGGCATCAATAGTGCCCTTGAGCGGGTCGGGTAGCCCCTGCACCAGGGTGTGGTAGACCTTGGTGACGGTGCGGTCCTTGAAGGCGTTCTTCATGACCGAGTAGGCTCGCTCGTTCTTGGTCACAACCATCAGCCCCGAGGTGCCTACGTCTAAGCGATGCACAATCCCCTGACGCTCAGCAGCACCGCTGGTGGCAATATCAATCCCTGCGTGCTTCAGCGCCCCGACAACCGTAGGGCCGTGCCAGCCCATCGACGGGTGGGCAGCAACACCGGTGGGCTTATCAACCACCACGATGTCGTCATCCTGGTAGACAATCGAAAAGCCATCAACCTGCTCAGCCTCAATCTGCGTTAGATCACGCGGCGGGGCGCCCGCAGCCTGCACGGTCATTCCCTCAAGCAGTTTGGACGAAGCCTTAGCCTTCACTCCCCTGCCCTTGGCATCGAGAAGCTGAACCTCGCCGTCCTTAACCCAGCTACTCACCGTTGTGCGCGACTGGCCGCTCAGCTCAGCGAGCAGGGCATCAAGCCGGGTACCGGCCTGGTCGGCTCCTACCACAAATGTCAGTTCAATCTTCTGAGACACTAGACCCCCACCTCGTTCTTCTTTGCCTTATCGGATCGTACTTCACGCTGACCGTCCATGCGGTAGCCCAGAAAAGTCAGCAGAACAATCGCCGCCATTGATACACAGATAGCGGCATCGGCAATATTAAAAATCGCAAAATTCGGTACAGAAATATAATCGACCACATGCCCGATGCCGAAGCCAGGTTCCCGGAAGAGGCGGTCGTGCAGGTTGCCCACAATGCCCCCTGCCAGAGTTGCCAGCAGAATAACCCAGGGTAGGGTCTTAGCCCGCACCACCAGGGTCAGCGCCACCAGGGCGCCCACCGTTGAGATCAGGGTAAATAACCAGGTCGACCCCTCACCCATAGAGAAAGCGGCACCCGGGTTCAGGTAATAACGCCGCCAAAGCAAGCCGTCGATCACGGTGATGGTCTGCCCCACGGTCATGGTGGTCTCTACCAGGTGCTTGACCCACTGGTCAGCCCCGTATACCAGGGCAAAGAGGGCCAGGGCTAGCAGGGCCTTAGCCACCCCAGAAATCGTACGAACCGGCACCAAAACTGTGCCCTCCTGCTGGGTTTTAGCCACCGTACTCCCTGCCTTCAAACATCAAAAACTGCACACACCAGCTTATCGCGTTCGGCACCCAGCCGGTACCGCGGGGCGGTATCTTAAACATCTCAGGCGGCCCCTCTTACCGAGGAGCCGCCTGAGCGTATTGAGGCTACCGCCTAAACACTAGGAAAGCCTAGGAGTTGTTGCTGAAAACCCCGTTACGCTGGCCAAACGCGCCGAAGCCCTGGGACTGTGCTGCCGCTGCGGCGGGAGCGCCCTCAGCCTTGGGTTCAAGAGCGGGGGTCTCTTCGAGGGTGGTCAGCTGCTTGTTCAGGTAATCGCGCAGGGAAGTGCGGTACTGGTTCTCGAAGGAACGCAGCTTGGCAACAGAAACCTCGAGGTCGCTCTTGGTCTTTTCCAGATCGCCAAGCACCTGGGTCGACTTCTGCTCAGCTTCAGAAACAAGCTTGGCGGCTTCGTCACGACCTTCGGTAATCAGGCGTTCACGCTCGCGCTTGCCCTCGAAGACGTAGTCATCGTGAACCTTCTGGGCCATAGCCAGCAGGCCGGTGGCGCTAGAGGGTGACAGAGTGGGCTCAGCGGCGGCAGGTGCTACTGCCGGAGCAGGAGTTGCCGCAGCGGGCTGAGAATCAACGACGATTTCAGCCTCGGCCAGGGCACCGCCCTGCTGCTGGGCAGGAGCCAGTGAAATCTTCGCCTCTGCCTCTTCAAGCTGGCGCTTGAGGCTAGCATTCTCGGCGTTCAGACGACGCAGTTCAATGACAATCTCGTCAAGGAAATCGTCAACCTCTTCAGGGTTGTAGCCTTCCTTGAACTTAGTCGGCTGGAAGCGCTTATTGATTACTTCCTCAGGCGTGAGTGCCACGATCATTCACCTCTATTTTCTAAAAATCTTTATGCTTTGGCCCGTAGTGTTCCCGGTGCGCAGTATGTGCTGGAGTCAGGCGCATGAAGCTCGAACTTTCAGCGCGCTAAAAGTTCGGGTAGTCCCCTATTTACTACAACACAAAATTACCTGGCAAAGGGGCACTACGCAACACTCTAGAGCGAGTTATGTGTGAGCCACTGGTCACGTCACCACTTGAGGGGACAATTCCCAGCCTACTGACGAGCAGGCTCCAAAAGCCAGGGGAAGCACTCACCCACGGGCAGGCGTCCGCACCACCGGCACTACACTGAAAGGTTATATGCCAGACTGGTCAGCATAGAATAAGCAAACCAAAGAGCCATCAACAGAATCATGAAGCCCAGATCCAGGGAGATACCGCCCAGGTTAATGGGTTTAATTAGGCGGCGGGCAGCATTCATGGGCGGGTCAGTGACCGCATACACAAACGATGCAATTACCAGCACTAGACCCTTGGGCCGCCAGTAGCGGGCAAACATCTGCACCCAGTCGAGCACCAGGCGAATCATGAACACAACAATCAGCAGGTAGGCCGCGATGGCCAGCAGTGCAAAGAGATAGCCCACTGCGGTTTAGGCCTGGTTGAAGGGGGTGACGTCGTCGCTGTCCAGAGCTACCGGAACCTCGGTACCCTCAGCACCGAGAACCTCAAGGTTAGCGGGGGTCAGCAGGAAGACCTTGTCGGTCACGCGCTCGATGTGGCCGTTCAGGGCAAAAGCCAGGCCGGCAGAGAAGTCGATGAGACGCTTGGCGTCGGTATCGCCCATGTCGGTGACATTCATAATCACGGGGATGTTCTCACGGAAGGACTCACCGATAATCTTGGCGTCGTTGTAGGAGCGGGGGTGAATGGTGGTGATACGGCGCAATTCTTCGCTGCTTTCTTCGGAGAAGGAGGGGGTCAGGGCGGTTGAGGTATAGCTAGGTGCCTGCTGGCGGGTACCGGGGAAGTCCCAGTCGGTGCTGGTGCTTTCGGCCTGCTCAAGAAGCTGGTCGTCAGCCTCGGCTACAGAAACGCTGCCGGAACCTGCTTCGGGAGCGGACGGACGGCGGGAAGCATCGGGGGTAATTCCCAGCAGGATGTCACGGTCAGCAGTTGATGAGATGTGAGCGCGACCTTCGGCAGGAGCTAGCTCATCGGTGTAGTCATCGTACTGATCATCTGCCTCAAAAACGGTTTCTTCATAAATCGTCTCTGGGCGGCGCTGGGGCCGATCTGTGTGCTGGGCTTCATCTTCAACCTGGCCAAGGCCCAGGTAGGCCATTGCCTGGTGTAGTGTGCGAGCCATTTTTACCCTCCCTTTGAGTAGCCTGTCCGCCGGTTGACGGGGCTTACAAACCTCTGTTCCTATCAACCTTTTACGGTACCAAAAAGTTGCCTGTCTTTCTCGAAGACAAGCCCAAGGGAAACTTCAGTATTCCCGGTGAATTATGAGCGTCTGCCCTTAGTGGGCCGGGCGGGATCCCATAATCGAGGAGCCAACCCGCACCGAGGTAGCTCCCCAGCGTATGGCCTCAGCCAGGTCGTGGCTCATACCCGCTGAGATAGTGGTGGCCTCGGGGTAGTGTTCCAACAGCTGCTGGGAGTAGCCGTGCAGTCTCTCAAAGGCGACTGCGGCGTCCTGCCCCAGCGGGGCAACCGCCATGAGCCCGCCCAGGGTGAGGCCCGGCAGGGAGCTAATATGGTCGGCAAGGGCCAAAATCTCGGTGGGGTCTACTCCCCCGCGCGCGCCCAGGGCAGCCTGCCCGGCGGTAGCTTCAACGGTGGTATCGAGCCCTACCTGGATAAGGCAGCGCAGACCACCCTGTGCCAGTGCTGCCGGGGCGTCCGCCTCGCCGTTCTCATAGCGGGCCACGCGATTGACGTAGGCCTTAGAGAGGGCATCGGCAAGCTGGGGGCGGTCAACCGACTGCACCTCGTGCGCGTACTGCACCACAGACTTAGCCTTGTTGGTCTGCAACTGGCCGATAAAGGACCAGCGCAGCGGGTCATCGCTGCCCGTGTAAGCGGCCAACTCACGAGCCTTGCCAGCGGCCTCTTGGTCGCGGTTCTCGCCCACAGCGCGCACACCCGAATCGTACAGGGCGGCGGCATCTGAGGCCGGGAAAAACTTAGTAACCACAATCAGCTCGGGCAGGGGGGACGAGGCAGATCGGGCGCCGCTCATATCTTCCGCAGCGTCCTGAATGCGGGCCTGCACTTCAGACAGGCGCTCGCTCAGTTCTGCACGGCGTTCGGGGCTGTAGGTCAGGGTCATATTTTCATTCCTTAGAGCGGGCATCTGGGTTACAGGTGGGAGGGGCAGGGCACCTCAGTGGCCAAAGGGCCAGCTTCTACCCAGACCAGGCCAGCTATGCGCCCGGCAGGCTCCTGCTTCTGGGTATGGCCGCGGTGCGAGAAGAGGTGCTCATGTTCAAAGGTACAGGCCGCAAGGTCGCTATGCACGCGGGTTACCTGCGGCAGCGAAGCGAGGACGGCGCGGGCCCCAGCAGGCAGGTCAAGGCCGGGGGTACCCCAGGAGGTGCTGGAATAGACCTGAGGAATCAGCTCAGCAGATTCCTGCCGCATGGCCTCAGGAACCTCGTAGCAGCGTCCGCAGATTGAGGGGCCAATCCAGGCCTGAATATTCTCGGCACCGTTCTGTGCCATGGCCTCAACCTGGCGTTGAATCACTCCATCGAGCAGGCCCCGCCGCCCGGCGTGGGCCACGCCCAAGACCGGCTGGCCCGTTACAGCGTGCTCCCCCACAAAGACCAAGGGAATGCAGTCAGCCACCATAATGGCCAGGGGCCGCCCCTCACAAGAGACGGCAGCATCGGCGACCGGTGCAGTATCGAGAATCTCTTGAGGGTTAAGATCCTTCTCGGTTTCGGTGCTAAGCCGGTCTGAGGCGTCCGCATCAAAGACCACGGTGCCGTGCACCTGGTTGAGGTAGGTAAAGCCGCAGGACGCGCCTTCCCCCAGCAGCGCTTCTTCAAGGGTCTGCCGGTGGGCCAGGGTCTGGTCAAGGTCATCGCCCACGTGCAGACCCAGGTTACCGGCAGCAGCCGATGTGAAGGCTACATTGACCCGGGCACCATTCGCCAGGGTTACTAGCCGGTGGGAGAAAAGAGCGTCGCCCATGGGCCTTGCCTACCTTTCGAAAAAGTGCGGGAAATGCTGAAGGGGTGAAAGCTAGATCTAGCTTTCACCCCCTCTCGGCCTTTAGACGGGTAGTTTTCCGTCTAGGGTGTGGGTCTGAAGTTTTTACTTCAGGAAGTCGGGCACATCGAGGGTGTCACGACGTGCTGACTGGGAGTCCTCAACAACGGGGGGCAGGTCAACGTCGAAGCCGGCGTTGGTGGGAACGTCATTGCCGCCCTTGTTCCAGCTGTTACCTGCTGCGGGTGCTGAACCGAAGCCAGCGCCTGCGGCGGGAGCTGCTGAAGCGCCACCGAAGTTCTGCTGGGTACGAGCAGCCTGGTTAGCGGCGGGGTTGGTGTTGTTGGAGTTGGTTTCGGGGTTGACCGAGTCAAAGCCTGCGGCAATAACGGTCACGCGAGCCTCGTCACCCAGAGCGTCGTCGATGACGGCACCGAAGATGATGTTGGCGTCGGGGTGGGCAACTTCCTGAACCAGGCGGGCAGCTTCGTTGATTTCGAAGAGGCCCAGGTCTGAACCACCCTGGATGGAGAGCAGGACGCCATGAGCACCGTCGATGGATGCTTCCAGCAGGGGTGAGGCGATAGCCAGTTCGGCTGCCTTGACGGCGCGGTCTTCACCGGAGGCTGAGCCGATACCCATGAGAGCTGAACCTGCACCCTGCATGACGGACTTGACGTCTGCGAAGTCGAGGTTGATCAGGCCGGGGGTGGTGATCAGGTCGGTGATGCCCTGGACACCGGAAAGCAGAACCTGGTCTGCTGACTTGAAGGCGTCGAGCATGGAGACGTTGCGGTCTGAGATGGAGAGCAGTCGGTCGTTGGGGATAACAATTAGGGTGTCGACCTCGTCGCGCAGTGCGGCGATGCCGGTCTCTGCCTGGTTGGAGCGGCGACGACCTTCGAAGGTGAAGGGACGGGTAACAACACCGATGGTCAGTGCGCCCAGAGAACGAGCGATGCGGGCAACGACGGGAGCGCCACCGGTACCGGTGCCACCACCTTCACCTGCGGTCACGAAGACCATGTCGGCACCCTTAAGTACCTCTTCGATTTCCTGTTCGTGGTCTTCTGCTGCCTGGCGTCCAACGTCGGGGTTAGCGCCTGCGCCCAGGCCGCGGGTCAGTTCGCGACCTACGTCGAGCTTGACGTCTGCATCAGACATGAGCAGAGCCTGGGCGTCGGTGTTGATCGCAATGAATTCAACGCCACGCAGACCAACCTCAATCATGCGGTTGACAGCGTTGACGCCACCGCCGCCGATACCGACGACCTTAATGACTGCCAGGTAGTTCTGGGGAGTTGCTGTATCCATGGATTCCCTACTAATTTGTGCCTTGTTTCAAACCAACTCAACCTTAGAGTGAAAGTTGAGATTGGAGTAAACCTATTGTTTCAATCAATGAAAGAGTATCAACTTCACCTTGCAATGTCGCCCTCGTTTCACCCATGACCTTATTTTTCTCAGAAAATATCAAGGTCAAGAAGGAACTTCAGGTAGAAGTTGAAACTATTTTACGGTGGGGACGAGGGGGCTTGAGACATCGTAGGTTTCTACGGCCTGCTGGCTGCCCACCGAGTCCATAAGCTGGACTAGAACCTTAGCTTTAAGGTCGCTGTCTTCCGGGGTTCCCCAGACTACCTGCGTCCCGTCCACCATTTCTAGGGTAATGGTTGATGCAGAGTCAGCCTTAGCCTCAGATACCTGAGACAAAATCGAGGTCGGCAGGGCCGCCAGCACACCGGTTACGGTACTAAAAGCAGCCGATCCCAGAATATCCAGACCTCCGGCAACCAGCGGAACGCCGGCGTCCTCAACCGACGCTGCAGTGCCCAGCTGCACACCCTC
The DNA here is from genome assembly GCF_050689125.1 of Rothia sp. L_38. Classification (NCBI taxonomy): domain Bacteria; kingdom Bacillati; phylum Actinomycetota; class Actinomycetes; order Micrococcales; family Micrococcaceae; genus Rothia; species Rothia sp. L_38. The sequence goes on from NZ_JBOEQD010000003.1 coordinate 161,673, forward strand.
ATTGTCGACCAGCACGAAGCTACCCTCGTTCTCCACCACAGCCACGGGCACCCGCTCATGCAACTGCACTACCAGCTCGTGGGGCGGATTCGCCTGCAGGGTCACCCCGTAGAGTACGTTCTCGTTACCAATCAGAGAAGCAACCTCAGACTCGCTAATGCGGGTCATGGGCACCCCCTGGAGCTGGCTCAGCTGCTGCTGCACAGTAGCCTCATCCAGCAAAGAAGCGCCTTCTACCGTAATCGTCCGGGTAGCCAGCAGGGGCGAGAAGAAAACAACCCCCACAAAAATCAGGGTAGCGAGCACCAGAGCGCCCGCCCCGTAGGCCCACTTCTTCCAGCTACCGGCTGCCCGACGCTTGGGGCGCAGCTGCACGGGAGCAGAAGGCAGACTCTGAGGCTCGCTCTGCCCGCTCTGCCGCTCCTCTTCCTGGGCCTGGCGCCACTGGGCAAAACGGCTGTTTTCAGAGATATCCACCAGGTTATCGCCAGCCTCTGGTAGCTGGCTCACCTTAGCGGAGTTCAGGCGAATACGGGGCTTCTTTTCATCGGCCACTAGAGCGCAGCACCTTCACGGGCAGAAAGCTTCTCTACCAGCACCCGGCCCAGGGCGGTCACGTCACCGGCACCAACCGTCATGATGATATCGCCGGGCAGGGCGGCGACTACGACAGCGTCAATCGCCTGGTCGGTGCTCTCAGCGTAGTGCACCTCGGAGAAACCGGCCTCGGTAATGAGATGGCTGGTCACCCCCTCCATGGGCTTCTCGCGGGCAGGGTAGATATCGAGCACGTAACTACGATCAGCCTGAGACAGCGATTCAGCGAACTCGGTAGCGAACTCCTTGGTGCGGGAGAAGAGGTGGGGCTGGAAAATCACGTAGAGGTTATGCCCGGCAGCGACCGTACGGCCGGTTTCCAGGGCGCGGTGTACTTCGGTGGGGTGATGGGCATAGTCATCAAAGACCTTGACCCCGGCAGCTTCACCGCGCAGGGTAAAGCGGCGGTCAGTACCCGAGAAGTGGGCCAGCGCCTTCACAGCCTCTTCGGGGCTGGCACCTGCCAGCAGGGCACAGACAAAGGACGCCGTAGCGTTGAGCTGGTTATGAATGCCGGGTACCGGCAGGGTCAGGGTAATCTGCCCCGCGAACTGCTGGCCGCCTACGGTGAAGTCCCAGACCAGGTTTGAAGAGCAGTCGGTTCCTTCAGAGGTGATACCGGTCAGGCGAACCATAGCACCCTCCCCCTCACCATAGGTGACAACCTGCACACCGGCGTCCGCGGCCTGAGCAGCGAGGGTGGCGGCACCGGCATCGTCAGAGCAGGTCACGAAGACACCGCCGGGCGCCATAGAGGCGATAAAGCGGTTGAAGGCCTCGAAGACCCGCTCGTTCGTGCCGTAGAAGTCCAGGTGGTCGGGCTCAGCGTTGGTAATAACCGCAATCTCGGGGCGGTAGCGCACAAAAGAGCCGTCGGATTCATCGGCTTCAGCCACGAACCAGGAGTTCGGGCCGGACGCCCCCAGGTGGGCGTTGGTGTTATAGCCGGCGATGGTAGAGCCGACCGCAAAAGAGGGGTCCAGCCCCAGGCCGTCTAGCATCACCGAAATCATGGATGAGGTGGTGGTCTTGCCGTGGGTACCGGCAACCGCGATCACCTTGGAGTCGCGCATGGTCGCCGCCAGAGCTTCAGAGCGGTGCATCACGCGCAGGCCGCGGGCCCGGGCAGCAGCGAGTTCGGGGTTATCTTCGCGAATCGCGGTTGAAATCACCACGGTATCGATGCCCTCGATATTCTCGACAGCCTGGGGCACCGATACCCGGGCACCCAGCTCTCGCAGGCTATCTACAGCGGCGCTCTCAGCCTGGTCAGACCCGCTCACGGTCATGCCAGCGCGCAGCATCAGCCGGGCGATAGCCGACATGCCGGCCCCGCCAATACCCACAAAATGCACCCGGCCCAGGTCGGCCAGGGCCGGACGCTCGGGGAAGGGAGGGTTGAGGGGTGCGGGAAGGTCGATTGAAAGATCCATTAGTGAGGTGCTCATACGCGGGCCGCCTTCAGTACTTCGTCTGCCATAACCTGCGCAGCATCGCGGATGCCGTGCCGGTAGGACTTTTCTGCCATGTCGGTAAGTTTATCGGTGTCTGCCAGCAGGGCCGGTACATTCTGGCGGAACCAGCTAGCGGTGAAATCGGAGTCGTCAACCAGCAGGGCTGCCCCGGCAGCCACCAGAGAGCGGGCGTTGAGTGCCTGCTCGCCGTTGCCGATGGGTAGGGGAACAAAGATAGCCGGTAGGCCCACGGCAGCGACCTCGCTGACGGTTGCCGCACCAGAGCGCACAATCATAAGGTCAGCAGCCGCGTAGACATCTTCCATAGAGGTAATGAACTCAACCTGCTGGTAGCCGGGGGCGGAGCGGAGCTGGCCAGACTCGTCCTTAACCGCCTTGTCACGGCCAGTGATGTGCAGTAGCTGGTAGCCTGCCGGGCCAATCTCGTCGATGATTTCGGCAACTGCCCGGTTAAGGCTCAAGGCTCCCAGAGACCCACCGGTGACCACCAGGGTGGGCAGAGCCGGGTCAAGGCCCAGACGCTCCCGGGCAGCGCCCTGTTCAGAGGCGCGGTCGAGGTCGGCGATGTTCTGGCGCATAGGCATACCCACGGTGCGGGCGCCAGCAATTGGGGTATCTGGGAAGGCGGTAGCTACCAGGGCTGCATTCTTCGCACCCACCTTGTTGGCGAGGCCGGGCTTGGCGTTGGCCTCATGAATTACTACGGGCACGCCCAGCTTACGGGCTGCCAGGTACATGGGGGTGCACACGTAACCGCCCACGCCCACCAGGACGTCCGCCCCGGTGTCGGTCAGAATCTTCTCGGCCTGCTTGAGCGAGGCCCGGAACCGGCTGGGGAACTTGATGGCGTCCAGGTTGGGGCGACGGGGGAAGGGCACTTTAGGGATAAAGCTGATGTCGTAGCCCGCTGCCGGTACGAGCCGGGCCTCCATGCTGTTTTCAGTGCCGACGGTCATGATGGTGACGTCAGGCTCGCGCTCCTGCAGGGCTCGGGCGATAGCCAGCATGGGGTTAATATGCCCGGCTGTGCCGCCGCCTGCCAGCACGACAGTGGGTGCGTGGGTCATCAGGTTTCACTCCCTTAGTGTTCTGTTTCGCCCCTTAGTTTACGCGGATTGGGCCACAGACACATCTTGAGCCCCCTGGCCGTGAGCCACCTTACCCCCCCCTTAGTGCTCCTCGGGGAGCTTGCGGGCTTTGCGGATAGTGCGCAGGCCAGCGGGCAGTTTTTGCTCCTTGGGGGCAGGAGCTTGCGGCTCGGTGGTCTGCGGCTTAGCTGCGGTGGCGGGCGCAGCCGGGCGGGCAGGGTGCTTGGGCTGAGCCGCAGTGGTGCGGGTGTGAGCCTGCTGCACGCTCGCAGAGGGGCGGGCTCCGCTGGCCGAGCTGGAACGTCGGGCCATAGCGGCCTCGGCGCTGGCTTCAGCTGACAGGGGGCTTGACCGGCGGACGGTCTGGGCGGACGGACGCGCGGTAGCTGCCGAGGGACGAACGGTGCGCGCACCCCCCTGGGCGCGTTGAGGGGCGGACGCCGCAGGTTGGGCAGAGCCACGCCCATCGACGAGGGCACCCAGGCGGGTGGTGAGCTTATCAAGAGTCCAGCCGGTGCCGTCTGGGTCAGCTGCGATAACAGCCTGCTCCCGTTCAGCGATACGGGCCAGGGCAACGCGACGGGCGGCGTCCTTTTGCATCTTACTATTGGCAATGCCGGTACGCTCCCCCACAATCGGGTTAAGGGGGGTCTGCCGGGCAAAAGCGATCAGAATTCCGATACCGGTCAGTGACGACACCAGGGCGGAACCACCGGCAGAAATAAAGGGCAGGGGCACACCGATGACGGGCATCAGCCCTACCACCATAGCGATGTTGAGCAGAGCCTGGCCGGCGATCCAGGTGATGATGCCAATGGTGGCGTAGCGGATAAAGAGGTCAGAGGAGCGCAGCAGGATGCGCATAGCGCAGTAGATCAGGGCTGCGTAGAGTAGCAGCACGGCAATAGCACCGATCAGGCCCAGTTCTTCACCGACCACCGCGAAAATATAGTCGTTGTGGGCCTCAGGCAGGTAGTTGTACTTCTGCCGGGACTGGCCCAGGCCCACACCCCAGAGGCCACCGGTAGCGAGCGCTGCCAGGCCAGAGTTGGCCTGGTCGCAGGTCGCCTCAACGCAGTCGCGCCAGAAAGCAAAAGTGTTAAAGAGGCGCTCGATGCGGTTGGGGCTGATGGCTACCATCATGATGGCGGCCAGAGCACCCAGGCCCGCACTAATCGTCACTAGCCCGCGGGAGGGGCGGGCTGCCAGGAAGATTGCGCTGAAGAAGAGGGCGTAGATGAGCACCGTGCCCACGTCGTGGCCTGCCAGGATCAGGGTGACAATCAGGCCAAAGCCTAAGAAGGCAGGAACGAGCCCCTTGTAGGAGGTCTGGGCCAGGGTCCCGCGGTCGATGTGCCCCTGACGGGAGTAGACCGAGGCCAGCCAGAGAATCATGATGGGCTTGGCGAACTCTGAAGGCTGGATCGAGAAACCTGCGATGTTGATCCAGTTACGGTTACCGTTGACGGTGGTACCCACAAAAATTACGGCGATGAGCAGCAGGGCTGCGATTCCCAGCAGGGAGTGCACTGCCCAGGGCCGTCGGTACCAGGTGACCGGCACCAGATAACCCACGAGCACCATTGAAACGAGACCCAGTACCGCGAACATACCCTGGGAGCGGGCCTGGCTGAAGGCACCTGCGCCCGATGAAATCTGCTCCACGCTTGAGGCAGAGAGCACCATCATCACACCAAAGAGGGTGAGCACGGTGGCGGTCACTACCAGCACAATCGGTACGTCGGTCAACACCATAGAGCCCAAACGTACCTGGGCGTTCTCCCAGGTGGTTCGGGACTTCTCCCACGCACGCCGAATCAAGCCAGGACGCTGCTGTGACCGGGGTTCTGCTGCCAGGCTCATAGTCTTTTCGCTTCTCTTCTCTCGGGTGAGGACGCCCCACCGTAGGTGCGGTTAAAGGTGAGGGAGGGTGGGAACCAGTAGCTACTGATTGCCCGCCCTCCGCACAGATAGGTTTTAGGAATTGATCTGATTGACCAGGTCGGCCACCGCGTCGATGAAGGCGTTGCCGCGCTCTGCGTACGAGGTGAACTGATCCATTGAGGCTGCTGCAGGGGCCATGAGCACGGTATCGTTCTGTTCCGAAATCTCGTGGGCCTTGGCGACCGCCAGTTTCATAACGGCTCGTCCGTCTCTGGCATCGGCCAGAAGGGAGCTCTCGCTGATCTTGTAGACCGGCACATCAGGGGCCTGCTCAGCCAGGGCAGATACCAGGGCTGCGGTGTCGGTGCCAATCATGACCACGGCCTTGAGGCGGTCCTTGTGTTCAGCAACCAGCTCGTCGTAGGTCACGCCCTTCGACAGGCCGCCGGCTACCCAGATGACGGGGCTGAAGGAGGCCAGAGAAGCGTTGGCTGCGTGGGGGTTGGTGGCCTTAGAGTCGTTGACCCAGAGCACCCCGTGGGTATTGGCTACCAGCTGGATACGGTGGGCACCGGGCTCGTAGTTCTGCAAACCGGCCTTGACCTGTTCCGGTTCAATACCGGCAGCGCGAGTTAGGGCTGCGGCAACCAGGGCGTTCTCGACGGTGTGCTTGGTCGGAAGCTGGCCGGTGTCTGCTACCTCAGCCACTTCCAGGGCCTGGTTGCGGCGGTCGTCAAGGAAGGCCCGGTCGATGAGGAGGCCATCGATGACCCCCAGCATGGAAAGACCGGGCGTGTCTGCCCAAAAGCCGATGGCGCGAGCGCCCTCAACGACGTCCGCCTCTTCTACCATCTGCACGATTTCTGGGTAGTTAGCGTTGAAGATGCAGGCGACCTGAGTGTTTTCGTAGATACGGGCCTTATCGGCCAGGTAGTTATCATAGCCCGCGTGCCAGTCAACGTGGTCTTCTGCCACGTTGAGCACAACGGACGCCAGGGGTGACATGGAGTAGGTCCAGTGCAGCTGGAAGCTTGAGAGCTCAACGGCAAAGAAATCGTAGTCAACGGGGTCGCGTAGGGCATCCAGGATGGGGGTGCCGACGTTACCCACGGCAATGGCCTTGTAGCCTGCGGTCTGCAGGATAGATTCGGTCATGCCTACGGTGGTGGTCTTGCCGTTGGTGCCGGTAATGGCCAGCCAGGGGGCGACCTTGCGTCCTTCGCGCTGGCGCAGGCGCCAGGCTAGCTCTACATCGCCCCAGATTTGAATCTTCTGGGCTACCGCATCGGCCAGAATGCCGATGGTGGGGGCTAGGCCGGGTGAGGTGACCACAAGGTCAGCGGGCTGCCCCTCGACCAGGGGCAGGGCGTCCATGGCTCCGGCGCCCAGCACCGAACCAGCCGCACCCACAATCTTGAGAGTATCGGCCTTACCACGAGTAACTTCGTTATCGTTACCGTCCACCACGACCACGCGGGCACCCAGCTCAATCAGGGTGTCAGCGGCTGAGAAACCAGAGATACCCAGGCCAGCTACGACCACGCGCAGACCGGCCCAGTCAGACTCCCAGCTGGTCAGCGCTTCCAGACGCTCATAACCGTAGACGGGGTTTGCGTTACTTGCCTGCATTAGAAAACACCTCCGTTGCTTAGTAGCCAGTCACCGTAGAAGATGCCCAATGCGATAGCCACAAACAGGCCAGCGAGAATCCAGAAGCGGATGACCACGTTGACTTCGGTCCAGCCCTTGAGCTCAAAGTGGTGCTGCAGGGGGGCCATGCGGAAGACGCGCTTGCCCCCGCTCATCTTGAAGTAGCCCACCTGAATAATGACGGAGAGGGCAATCATCACGAAGAGGCCTGCGATAATCGGCAGAAGCATCTGGGTGCGGGTGATGATGGCGAAGGCCGCCAGGGCACCGCCCAAACCTAAGGAACCGGTATCGCCCATGAAGATAGTAGCCGGTGATGTGTTCCACCAGAGGAAGCCGATCAGGGCACCAATCAGGGAGGCTGCCAGCATAGCCATCTGGCCTGAGTCAGGAACCTCGTAGCAGACGTTATCCAGGGAGCCGGGGGCGCACAGGTGCTGCTGCTGCCACATAGAAATCAGTAGGTAGCCGCTGAAAACCATAATGGCTGCACCGGTGGCCAGACCGTCCAGCCCATCGGTCAGGTTCACGGCGTTAGTGGTGGCGGTGGCAATCAGGTTGGCCCAGATGATGAAGAGGATAATACCCACCACAGGCCCGGCAAAGGCCAAATCCAGCCAGGAGATATCGCGGGTGAAGGAGAGGTTGAAGGAGGCAGCTGACCAGCCCCGCTCGTCCTTAATCAGCAGCGCACCAACCGCAAAGAGTGTACCGATGAGCCCCTGGAGCACAATCTTACCCTTGGGAGTCAGGCCCTCACTCTGCTTCTTCCAAATCTTCTGGAAGTCGTCGATGAAGCCAACGCCAGCCATACCCAGCATGAGGAACATAGCCAAAAGAACCGAGGCGGACGGAGCCAGGCTAGTCCCGGTGAGCAGGGCGGAGAGACCCAGCGCCAGGAAGAAACCGAGGACGGTTGCTGCCATCATCATGACACCGCCCATGGTGGGGGTGCCCCGCTTGGTCTGGTGTGAGGTGGGGCCGTCTTCGCGAATGAACTGGCCGAACTGCTGCTTCACCAACCATTTGGTGTAGAGCGGGGTTCCGGTGATCGAGATGATCAAGCCGAAAGCGGCAGCCAACAGGATGGAAATCATGTGGTGTCTGTGCCTTCCCGGTTATGAGTTATCTGTGGTCTTGGCGGCAGCATCGGGCTGGGCGCCACTGTCTGAGTTTAGTGCCTGAACAAAGTCACCGGCACTTAACCAGGGCTGTGATTGCCCACTATCACCTTCAGTGTGGGTGAGGTTGCCCTCATAGTCAGCAACTTTTTGGCCGAGAAGGCCCAGGCCAGCCCCGTTTGAGGACTTGAAAAGGACGATATCGCCCGGCTCTAGGGCGCCGCGCAGGAGTTCGAAGGCTTCGTCGGTGCTGGAAACCCAGGTTGCTTCATTGCCCCAGGAACCTTCAAGGTGGGCGGTGTTGTAGATGGGCTTGGCAATATCGCCAACGGCAATGAGTTTGGAGATGTTGAGGCGTACGGCTAGCTGACCGATACGGTCGTGTTCGGTCAGGGTCTGGTCGCCCAGTTCCAGCATGGCACCTAGGACGGCCCAGGTGCGGTTGGTGGAGGGCAGACGGCCTAGCTGGGCTAGGGTCTGTAGGGCAGCGGTCATGGACTCGGGATTGGCGTTGTAGGCGTCGTTGATAACGATGACGCCATCGGGGCGATCGGTACGCTGCATACGCCATTTGGAGGCAGCCCCGGCAGTGTTGAGCTGCTGGGCGATGCGTTCGGGTGCGATACCGGCCTGGTATGCGACGGTGGCTGCCGCCAACAGATTGTAGACGTGGTGTTCGCCGATGAGCTGGGAGCTAATCTCATAGGCCTGCCCATCGGGGAAGGTCAGGGTAAAAGCCGGCTTGCCCTCATCGGTGGTGGTGAGGTTGGACGCCGTCATCCGGTGTTCTGCTACCCCGGGGTTGCTGGTGTGGGTCAGCTCAGCTTCGCGGCCCTCCACACCAAAGTAAGTGACAGGGGTAGAGGCCCTGTTGATCATACGGCGCACCCGATAATCATCGATGTTCAGGCCCAGTCCCAGGCGGACGCCCTCGGCCATCTCGCCCTTGGTCGCTTCGATGTTATCGACGCCGCCAAACTCACCGGCATGGGCGGTGCCCACCTTGAGCACAACGCCGAAATCCGGAGAAATCATGTCGGTCAGGTACTTGATGTTACCCACCCGGTCAGCGCCCATCTCAATGACCAGGTACCGGGTGTCTTCCTCGGCCCGGAAGACGGTCAGCGGCACACCAACTTCACCGTTGAAAGACCCGATGGGGGCCACGGTCTTGCCCTCTGCACCGAAGATAGCTGCCAGTAGGTCCTTGGTAGTGGTCTTACCCGCAGAACCGGTGATACCCACAACCGTCACGTCGCCGCGCTCACGCAGGCGGGCCACGATGTAAGAGGCCAGTCGTCCCATAGCCAGCACAACGTCGTCGACCAGAATTGAGGGGTATAGCTGGCCGTCAGCATCCTGAACCTCGCGTTCAACAAGAGCCAAAGAAGCCCCCCGCTCGAAGGCTGCAGCCAGGAAGTTATGGCCGTCTGTCACCTCACCGGGCTTAGCGATAAAGAGACAGCCGGCGTCAACTTCGCGGGAGTCTGTAGTAGCAGAAGTGCAGGTCAGAGCAGCAGAATCGGCAGCGTCTACCCCTAACAGGGTACCGCTGACAGCTTCTGTAATCTCTAGTGCTGAAAGTTTAATCATAGGTTTACCTTTAGGTTACTTCTGGCGGTTCTGATAGGCCGGGAGCACGCTGAAACCGGCAGCCTGCAGGGCGCGAGCGGTCTCTACACGGTCGTCAAGCTCGATATCGGTACCGGCAACGTCCTGGGCTACCTCGTGGCCGCGGCCAGCAATCAGAATTGAGTCCTTGGGTCCAGCCAGGGCGATAGCTTCATCGATGGCAGCGGCGCGGGGCTCAATGTTGAGCACCCGCTGGGCGCGGGCCCCGGCTTCAAGAGCCGCGAGCGCACCAGACTCAACAGCCTCGCGGATAGGGGCAGGGTCTTCGCCATGGGGGTCGTCGTCGGTCACTACCACGATATCGGCATAGGTGGCGGCGATTTCGCCCATCAAGGGGCGCTTGGTCTGGTCACGCTCACCGGTTGCACCGAAAACAATAATGATCTTGCCGTCCTCATCTGCCGGCTCGATTGCTTCAAGCACACGTTTCAGGGCATCGGGGTTGTGGGCGAAGTCCACCAGGGCGGTGGGCTCGGTGGAAATCAGCTGCATACGACCGGGCACAACGGGGGTCAGGGTCTCGGTGCGAGCCAGCACTTCGGTGATGCGCTCGCGCTCTAGCCCGTCGCGGGCGCTCTCAAAAACCATCACGGCGGCCAGCGCAGCGTTCGAGACATTGAAATCAGCTGGAAGCAAGGTGGCGCTGGGCAGTTCAAAACCGTCGCCACGGCGCAGGGTAAAGGAGTGGCCAATACCGGAGCGCTCTACCTGCACCAGGGCCCAGTCCTGGGCAGCAAGGGAGGTGAGAGCGTCCTCCCCCGGCTCGTAACCGGCACCGAAGTTGGTAAAGAGGCGAACCACAGCGCGGGCCCCCAAAGCCTGAACCGCGCGCTTTGCCATGTCAAGACCCCAGTGGTCATCGGCAGTGATAACGGCGCGACGGGTACGGGCCGGGGTGAAGAGCTCGGCCTTGGAATCAAAGTAGCTTTCCATGGTGCCGTGCAGGTCCAGGTGGTCCTGAGTGAGGTTGGTAAAGCCCGCAACGTCATAGCGAATGCCATCGACGCGGCGGTAGTCCAGGGCATGCGATGACACCTCCATCGCGGCGCTGGTAATACCCTGCTCGCGCATCAGGGCAATGAGGGAGTGCACGTGGGGGGACTCAGGGGTGGTGAGCTTAGAGGGAATAGCCTGCCCGCCGGCAAGAATCTCAATAGTTCCAATCAGGCCGGTGGTGTGGCCCAGGGCCTGCATGATCGAGTTGGTCATGTAGGTGGTGGTGGTCTTGCCGTTGGTGCCGGTCACCGCAAGGAGACGGGGCGCTCCCCCGCTGCTGGGCTGGGAGGCGTAGATGCGGGCAGAGAGCGGCCCCACAGCGGCCCGTACCTGGTCGGTGGTTACAAGGCCCAGCCCCTCTGGGAGCCCCAGCTCGCGCACAATCTCAAGGCCCGCTTCATCGGTCAGCAGGGCGGACGCTCCCAGCTCAACAGCTGCGGGCAGGAAGGTAGCCCCGTGCACCTTAGCTCCGCCCAGGGCAACGTAGAGGTCGCCGGGCTGCACCTCGCGAGAGTCCATGGTGATACCCGTGATGGGGCGGACGGACGCCTGCACCAGCTGCGCTCCTAACCCCACCTCGGCCAGCCAGTCGGCAACCTCAGCGCAGGTGCGCTCGGTAACCTGGCGGGGGCGCAGCGTCTGGGCGCTGCCATCAAGTGCTCGGTTTTGTGTCACGGGCTTTCCCTCCAATGGGCGGTCTATGTTAAGGTGCGCGGTGTGGCGCGAGTGCTAATAGGGTCTACTTTAGCCGTTTTCGTCATGTCCCTCAGCGAATTTAGGGGTCTCCTGCGGCTCCGTTGTGGAGCGGGGCACATTATAGATGTGCAGGGTTTTCTCCATAATTTCTGCAAACTGGGCTGTGGTATTTGCCAGGCCAACAGCCGATGCCGTGGTTTTCGGGCGGTGCATAGTAACCGATACGAGGAAGCGGGGGTCCTCGGTGGGAGCGACCCCCACAAAAGAGGTAGCCCAGCCATCATAGGTGCTAGAACCTTCGTCCACGTTTTCTGCGGTACCGGTCTTACCGGCGACCCGGTAGCCGTTAATCTGGGCACCTTTCGCACCACGACCCTGGTACACGACAGCCTCCATGACCTGGAGGGTCTTCCGGGCGGTTTCTTCACTCACCATGCGGGTACCTTCAGCGACCTCGCGGACTTCTTCGGTACCGTCCGTATCAATCACAGCATCAATGATGCGGGGCTTGAGCATAATCCCCTTATTGGCCATAGCTTGAAAAATCATAGAGGTCTGCAAGGCTGACTGGGCCACGCCCTGGCCAAAAAGCACAGTGTACTGCTGGCGGATATCCCAGTCCTTCCAATGGGTGACCAGGCCCTGGGATTCGCCGGTTAGCTCAATACCGGTGAACTCCCCCATGCCAAACTTCTTAAGCCAGTTGTAGCGCTGCTCCTTGGTGAGCTTGCTACCCATCATGACGGTACCGGTGTTCATCGAGTCAGCAATAATACCGGCAACAGTGCGCTTCTGGGCGGGGTGCACGAAAGGATCGGTGATGGTCTGCTGATCAATTTCAAGCTCAGCAGGCACATCGTAAACGGTCTCAGGTTCAGCGATACCCTCTTCAAAGACGGCAGCGATGGTCAAAATCTTCTCGGGAGAACCCGGCTCAATGACCTGGGTAATAGCGCGGGGGTTCATATCGGCCAGCTCAAAACGCTCAGCACCGGGATCCATCGTCGAAGAATCTGCCAGCGCCAGAATCGAGCCGTCACGCACGTCCATCACAATGGCCGTACCCCACTCAGCCTTCAGTTCCTCAGCACGGGCTTTAACCACCTGCTGCGCAAAATACTGTACGTCCTGATTGATGGTCAGCCGCACACTCTTACCGTCCTGGGCAGGGGTGTTCTGTTCGTCCCCGATAGGTATACGAATACCGTCAGCTGAGATTTCATAAACACGCTCACCGTCAACACCGGCTAGGTGCTCCCCCATGGTGCGTTCGATGCCCACCGAGTTGTTCACCTGCCGCGTTTCGCCGCTGGTGCCGTCCACGGCTTCCTCAATGATGCTAAAGCGGCCTACCACCGAGCCACCCACCTGGCCGTTAGGGTATTTACGTTCAGACAGAATCTCACCGTAGATATAGGGGGCACCCAGTGCATCTACCTTATTGTAGATAGCAGGAGTGACGTTCTCTTTAACAATCTTGTATTTGAGGTCGCCATCGAGCGCCGCTTTCACATCGGCGTCACTCATTTCAAGAATATCGGCCAACTCATACACTAGCTCGGTGGGGGTTACCTCGACCGGGTCACGGCTTTCCTCGGTATAACGTTTAAAGTTCGCCACAGCAGACTGATCAACGGTGATGTTGTAACGCTGCACGCTGCGCGCCAGCACGTTGCCGTTGATATCGAGAATCTCCCCGCGCAGGGCCGGAATGGTCTGCTTACGGGTACGCTGGGCTTTCGCAGCGTCGGCTAGACCGTTCGTATCAAGACCCTGCAACCAGGCAAGGCGCAGGCCCACGACGCCCAGGCCACCGATACCCAGGGTACCCGCGATAAAGCCGCGCCGCCCAACGGTGCGTTTGATGCCCTGTACGGGTTCGTTCTGCTCAGTGCCGCTCATCGTCCCCCTATTTCTCTTCCGCTGTGGTTCACTCTTTACTGTGGCCCGCGCGCCGCGCGCTAACCCCGCTACCCCATAAGGCGAACAGGTGCCCACCACCAGGGCAGGCACCGTATCACGCGCTTACTATTGACCGCCTGCGCTCGCCGCAGCGGACGGCTGGGCTGAGGTCTGGGCCGCGGGTGAGGCGCTGGCAGGAGCTGAGGCCTGGGCACTTGCTGAAGCGGCCGCGCTGGCTGATGCTTCTGCTGAGGCCTTGGCTTCGGCTTCTTCCTTCTTGCGCTGTTCCTCGGCCCGGGCGCTGGCCTCTTCGTAGGCCTGGGTGTCGGCCAGGGCAGGGGGTGCAATCAGGTTCTTTGTTGCGGCTTCGCCTTCAACAGCGGCCAGGGGGGTGCCGGTGATTTCACCGGTTTGCAGGTCGAGAGTGGCCTGGCTAGAGGCAGCTACCAGCCCTAGCTGGCTTGCGCGGATAGCCAGGTCCTGGGGGGCCTGGTGGAATTCGATTTCCTGGGCCAGGGCCTCATTCTGCTGGATGAGGGCCTGTTCTTGAGCTCGTAGCTCAACCAGGTCGTACTGGCGGGAGGCCATGACGATGCTCAGCACCAGCACGGCGAGCAGGGCAACGAGCATGGCGCCCAGGGCCACGAAGACGCGCCAGCGGTTGGAGGTAGCGCGCAGGGCCCGGGAGCGTGAGAGAGGACGGCGGGCGGGGGCTGCTTCTTGGGGTTCATCGCGCACCACAGACAGGCGGGGCTTGTTCAGCTGCCCGCCGTCGTCGGTTGAGGTGGGGAAACGGGGTTCCGCGCTCATCGTGTTGCCTTTGGTGTCTTGATTTTTTCTGCTGCCCTCAGTTTTGCGGACGCTGCCCGCGAGTTCTCCTCAATTTCCTGCTCGGTGGGGGGTTCAGCGCCGCGGGTGATGATTTTGAGTTCTGGCTTGTGCTCTTCAAGTTCTACCGGGAAGCCCTTAGGAGCGCTAGAGGTGGCCCGAGCGGTGAAGGCCCGTTTGACGATTTTGTCTTCTAGGCTGTGGTAGCTCATGGCCACGCAGCGTCCGCCCAGGTTGAGGGCGTCGATTGCAGCTGGTATGGCACGTTCTAGGGCATCGAGTTCGTGGTTGACCTCGATGCGCAGGGCCTGGAAGGTGCGCTTAGCGGGGTGCCCGCCCTTGCGCTGGGCCGCTACGGGAACAGCCTGCTGAATCACCTTAACCAGCTGGCCGGTCGTTTCAAAAGGACGCTCGGCGCGAGCCGCTACGATACGGGAAGCAATGCGGGCGGCAAATTTCTCTTCGCCCCACTGGCGGATAATGCGGCGCAGCTCAGCCTCATCATAGGTATTCACCACGATAGCGGCTGTGAGTTCTTCGGTGTTATCCATGCGCATATCGAGCGGGGCATCGTAGGAATAGGCAAAGCCGCGCTCACGCTCATCAAGCTGCATAGATGAGACACCCAGGTCAAAGAGCACACCGTCAACCTGGGTTACACCGGCTTCTGCCATAGCGCGAGGAATTTCGTCGTACACGGCGTGCACAGGGATGAAGCGGTCGCCGAAGCGGGCCAGGCGCTCGCCTGCGAGCTTGTGAGCCATGAGGTCCCGGTCAATGCCGATGAGGGTGAGGTCTTCGAAGCGCTCGAGCATGGCTTCTGAGTGGCCACCCATGCCCAGGGTTCCGTCGATAACGACGGCGCCGGGGCGGGAAATTGCGGGTGCGAGGAGGTCGAGGCAGCGGTCAAGCATGACCGGCACATGCCTGTCTTTGGCGTCCTTGCCGGGTGAGAGGTTCTCTACCTGAGTCAAGGGGTGCTCCTCGTGTTGATAGTTTTGTGGTCCGCGGTCTGTGGGGTTAGAGCATGAGCCCTGGCAGGATTTCATCGTCGGTGCCAGAGAAGGCTTCTTCCTGTTCTTTCAGGTAGTCCTCCCAGGATTCGGTGCTCCATATTTCTGCCCGTGAGCCTGCGCCGATGACCGTGAGGTCTTTTTCCAGCCCAGCGTAGTCTCTGAGGTTTTGAGGTATGGTGATTCGCCCCTGCTTATCGGGTACCTCGTCGGAGGCCCCCGATAGAAAAACTCGAATGTAGTCTCGCGCCTGCTTCGACGACAGCGGAGCTGTGCGTAACTGTTCGTGAATACGCTCGAACTCGGTCATGGTGAAGACGTAGAGGCAGCGTTCCTGCCCGCGGGTGAGCACCAGACCTGCTTCTAACTGCTCGCGAAATTTCGCGGGAAGAATCAGGCGCCCCTTGGCGTCCAGACGCGGGGTGTGAGTTCCAAGAAACACGGCACCACCGCCTCTACCTGTCGCCTGTGCTCCCCTAGCAAGCGGGGAAACTACATCAGTGTTGTTCTATCCCCTCCACTTTACTCCACTACGCCCCACCGAATGTACCAAATACGGAATTTTTACCGGGTTTTTGAGTGTTTTCACACAGAATGAGATGGTTACAAAATTTTCTGCTTCATGAAGCACCCACCGGGCAGCCAATTTGCACCTCCCATATATAACTTTGAAGGCATACAAAAACCGCCCGGTGCAGGCCGGGCGGTTAAACGTTAATCTATGGAGGGGCTAGAAGCGAGAGCCGCCTTGGCGCTCATCCCACTTGTTTTCGAGGTTCTGCATAAAGCGAGAATTTCCCTTGTATTTTGAAGGGGTCGGGCGGGCAGATGCCCCACCGGTAGCTTTAGTGCCTTTTCCCTTGGGCGCAGTCGTAGCGAAATACACGCCAGCAGCTGCTACGACAAAACCCAGTACGCCCAACAGGATGAGCTTAGTAGAGACTCCAGCGATGATGATGCCCAGACCCACCACAGCAACGAGGGCGCCAATCACCAGGTTGCGGGGTGATGACGAGACAGCCGGAGCCACAAGGGGCTGGGGGCCGGTCATGGTTGACGCAAAGGCGGGGTCTTCGTTGAGCTGCTTTTCGAGCTGGGCAAGAAGTTCCTGTTCCCGTTCTGAAAGCGCCATGGTGTCTCCTTAGCTTGTGCGGTGAGCCTAAACGCGCAGGTGGGGTGAGCAGCACCGGACGCGAGCGTGCGTTAGGTTGTCTACTCATCTTACCGGTAGCTTTTGGGTGCAGCCTAGATACACCCTGAAAATGACCTCGAATTTACCTATCGTTTTCGTCTCTCGGAGGTGATGAGGCTTGCAGGGAGAATACCGTGGGTACCGAAGCGGGCGTTGATGGTGTCCATGGCATTTTCGGCTCCTTCCCATTCTTCGGCAAGGGTATCTTGGTTCGGCAAGGTCGTGCCGCCTGTAGCACCGGGTGAAGCTGGGGCGAAGAGTTGCATCTGCACGCCGGTTTCCCGCCCTTCAAGTTTTTCTGCGCGGACGCCCAGCAGCCGTATCGGCCGGTGTGATGAGCCATCGGGCTGCAAATACTTCTAACTGTTTGAGGTGGGCAATAACGGCGTCAAACATGATACGGCCGGATACGGTTGCAAGGGGCAGGGGGCAGGAGCGGGTGAGGGTTTCGAAATCTGAGTAGCGAATTTTGAGGCTGAGGGTGCGGGTTTGGCGACCGGCGGTTCGCAGTCTTCGAGCAACGGCGAGACAGAGGCTGTAGATTTCTGCGGTGATAGCCTCGGCGCTCGTTTGGTCGGTGGTAAAGGTGTGCTCGGCACCGATTGATTTTTCGATACGCTCTGGGGTGACCTCGCGGCGGTCAATACCGCGGGCAAGTTCATAGAGGTGCAGACCTGCCGCCTGGCCGCAGCGCCCCTGGAGCCAGGGCAGGTCGTATTCTCGCAACTGGGCAACGGTGTGGATTCCAAACCCTTCGAGGAAGGAGGCGCTTTTAGCTCCGACCCCCCAGAGCTTGCTGACCGGTAGGGGGTCCAGAAATTCTTGCACCCGCTGGGGTGGGACCACCCAGAGGCCGTTGGGCTTGGAACCGGCCGAGGCCATCTTGGCAACGAATTTACTCGATGAAATCCCCACAGAGCTCGGAAGGCCCAACTCGGTTTTGATACGATCGCGGGCCTGCTGGGCGATATCGACTGGGCTCCCCTGGGCACGGACGGCTCCGGTGAGGTCGAGGAAGGCCTCATCCACGCTGACCTGCTCTAGGCGGTCGGTAATCGCACCTAAGATAGCCATCACCTGAGCGGAGTAACTGCGGTAGTGGGCGGACGGCTCCAGCAGCAGGGCAGCGGGGCAGAGCTGGCGGGCGCGGGCCAGGGGCATGGCTGAGCGCACTCCGTAGCGGCGGGCTTCGTAGGAGGCGGAGAGGACGACCGAGCGCGGCGAGTTGCGGGCAACGATGAGCGGACGCCCGCGTAGCTGGGGCTGTGTAAGAAGTTCAACGTTGACGAAGAAGGCGTCCATATCGAGGTGCATGATGATGCGGGCAGGGGCGTCCGCACGCACGCCCTGAGTAGACTGCTGGCCCATGAACCCCGCCCCCATCTATCGAAACTATGTTCTAATTTATCCTAGCCAGTCAGGTACGTTTTGACCAGGTGCATACCCCTATCTACTAGACTGGTGTGCAGAGCTATCCCCAGACCCAAGGACGTCATGACCCCCCAGCCAGCCCCCACTACCGGCCCCGACGAGTCCGCAGCCTACCTTGAGGCTCTCGAAGCCGAAATGGGCCGCTTTTTTGATACCCAGCAAGAACTTATGGCGACCGTCTCGGTTGAGACCCTGCCCCTGTTGGAGTCCGTCCGCACCCTTTCTACCGGCGGTAAGCGCCTTCGGGCGCTGCTAGCCTACTGGGGCTACCGCGGGGCAGGTGGAGCGGGAGTGACCGAGTCCATCGTCCGGGCGGGTGTGGCGATTGAGCTCTTCCAGACCGCTGCCCTGATTCACGATGACATCATCGACGCCTCCGACACCCGACGGGGCGCCCCGAGTGTGCACCGCCGCTTTGAGGCCATGCACCGGGAGCTGGGCTATAAGACCAGCCCCTCATCTTTCGGTGTATCAAGCGCAATTTTGGCCGGCGACCTGTGCCTGTCGTGGTCAGAAATGGTGTTCTCATCCATTCCTGAACTCACCGCCGCCAGTGAGGCCCGCTTTATCTTTGACCTGATGCGCACTGAGGTCATGGCCGGCCAGTACCTCGATATTGTGGGCGAAGTCGTGCCCGAAGAAGAGCCAGAAATTGCCCTTGAACGGGCCAAGAACGTGATTCGCTACAAGTCCGCTAAATACTCCTGCGAGCACCCTATTGCCCTGGGTGGCGCCCTGGGTCTTGGTCTGAAGCACGGGGAGACCTCCGAGCTGGTCACCGGCTACCGAGCCTTTGCCCTACCCCTGGGCGAGGGTTTCCAGCTGCGCGATGACGTGTTGGGGGTCTTTGGCGAGCCCGAAACCACCGGCAAGCCTGCTGGCGATGACCTGCGCGAGGGCAAGCGCACCGTCCTCACGGCCTTTACCGCCATGAAGAGTAACGCCGACCAGCGAGCCTTCCTCGAAGAATCCCTGGGCTCCCCCATCTTGGGGGCAGAAACCATCCAAGAGCTCCAGCGCCTCATGCGAGACTCCGGCGCCCTCCAGGCCGTCGAAGAGATGATTCAGGCAAAGGGGGACGAGGCCCTAGCCGCCCTTGAGTCCCTCAACCTTGAAGCGTCCGTACAGCAGGCCCTACGGTCCATTGCGGCCAAGGCCCTGCACCGCTCCTTCTAGCGCGCCGCTGTAGAACTGAGAAAAACACAGCAGGCTCACACCGGAGTGTGAGCCTGCTGTTCTCTATCTAAATCTTTAAAAGCCTTACCAGGCCAGGGCCGAGGCGCGGCGGCGGATTTCGGTCTTGCGACCGTCAATCAGGGCGTCGATAGGACGGCCCGGCAGGGTGTCGTCAGCGGTGTAGAGCCAGACGATAGCTTCTTCTGCGGTGAAGCCGGCATCGGCCAGTACGCTCAGGGTGCCTTTGAGGGGCTCAAGCACGCGGTCTTCGCGCATGAAGAGGGCGGGGACCTTACGGACGCCGGTTTCGGGGTCGCGCACGGCCAGCAGGGTACCGTCGGCCAGCAGGTTGTGCACGCGGGTGACCTTGAGATCAAGGGCTTCTGCGATATCGGGGATGGTCAGCCAGTCGCCAACCAGAGCAATTACTTCGGGTGTAGTTTTTTCATCAGTCACCTATCCATTGTGCCCCAGAAACCGGGGAATCGGTAGGCAAGCCCGCCCGGGAGCTCCCAAGGCGGGTTTTCGGCCTCTTCCCAGGGGCCGCCCGTACAATGGTGAGGATGACTGATGACTTCTCTGCTGCCCCCTGGCTGACCGGGGTGATATTCAAGGGCCATTTTGAGGTGGGCCACCTGATTGCGCGCGGTGGTATGGCCGAGGTGTACCATGCGGTTGATCTGTGGTCAGATAACCCGGTGGCGCTCAAGGTCCTGCTCCCCCACCTCTCTACCGACCCCGCCCAGCAACAGAAGTTTTTTAGGGAGGGCTCGGCGCTCAAGAAGATTCAGCACAAGAACGTGGTGGGCGTCATCGACGAGGGCACCGAGCTGGTACACGGCCAGCAGGTCATGTTCCTGGTGCTGGAATACGTGCACGGCTGCACCCTAGCCCAGCTCATGCAGCTGCGCCCGGTGCTGTCGGTGGGCGAGATGCTCGATGTCATGATCCCTGCGGTTGAGGGCCTGTCTGAGGTGCACGCCCACCACCTGATCCACCGCGATATCAAGCCCGCTAACATTCTCTTAGAGGCCGACACAGAGGGCGTTAAGCTCTCCGACTTTGGCCTGACGCGCAGGGCCGATCAGAGCGCCACCGGCCAGCTCATGGGCACCCCCTCCTTTGTGGCTCCCGAGATTCTCGACGTTGCCTCGCCGGTCGGGCCTCCTGCAGATATTTTTGCCCTGGGCGTGATGATGTACCGCATGCTCACCGGCCGTATGCCTTTCGCCGGGGCCGATAACGACCAGCAGGTGCTCTACCACAACATGAACACCGACATTCCCTCGCTCACCCACCTGGCTGAGGGCATCTCCTCTGACATCGCGGGTGTGGTGAGCTGGTGCACCCGCCGCAACCCCCGCGACCGCCCCCAGGACGCCACCGAACTCTACCGGGCCCTGCGCGATATTGAGGCCCGCGCCAGCGAGCAGGAAAAGGGCTACCGCCTAGATCAGGCAGACCAGCCCACCACTACCCTCTGGGAGGACGTCGCCGACATCGCCGAGCAGTCGGGGCGGGTACGCCACGGGCAGACCGCTATCACCGGCTTTGGGTCCGCCGATGACCTACTCGATGCAGATTCTTCTGGCCCGCTCAGCGAGCACGAGCAGGCTGTACGCTCTGCCGCGGACGCCCCCGTAGAGGTCTACGCCCCCACCGACTTCCCCGGGGTTGGGCCCAAGACCGAAACCCAGGCCGTCCTCGATGCCCAGCTCTCTGAGCATGAAGCTGACCAGGACCCAGCGGTGGTCGAGCACCCCCCTATCTCGGCCGGCTATAACCGACAGCGGGCTGCCGCCTACCGTAGCGAGCGCGCGGACGCCGCACCCGCATCCGCCCCGCAAGCAGCCTCGGCGCGCCCCGCCGACCCCGCCCAGTGGACCGACGCGCAGCGGCGTGCCCCGGCTGAGCGCTGGCGCCCACCCCTCTCCCCAGCGGCCCTGGCCCTGATCCTAACCCTGATACTGCTGGGCTTTGTGACCGCAGGTTTTGTGGGCTGGTGGCTGGCCAGCCTGATTCTCTAACACCCGCCCGCTCCTGCCCGGCCCTAGAGCCCGCCTAGAAGCCTCACAAAGAAAAAGCCGCCGTGGCCCTGCTCTTGAAACCTGTGTTCAAGAGGCAGGCAACGGCGGCTTGCTCTGTGCCCTAGAGGCCTTAGCCTTAGCGGCGGGCCAGGTACTCAGCAACCTGGAAAGCGATTTCCAGGGACTGCTGGTGGTTCAGACGCGGGTCACAGAGGGTCTCGTAACGGTCTGCGAAAGCTGCTTCTTCGATGGGGTCAGAACCGCCCAGGCATTCAGCAACGTCGTCGCCAGTCATCTCTACGTGGATGCCGCCGGGGAAGGTGCCCAGGGCCTCGTGCACCTCGAAGAAGCCCTGAACCTCGTTCATGACGTCATCGAAGCGGCGGGTCTTGTAACCGGACGGTACGGAGATAGTGTTACCGTGCATGGGGTCGGTGACCCATACGACCTTGGCGCCTTCCTTCTGCACGCCCTCAACGATGGCGGGCAGGTTTTCGCGGATCTTGCCGGCGCCCATGCGGGTGATGAAGGTCAGGCGGCCGGGCTCGCGGTTGGGGTCCAGCTTGTCGATCAGGGCCATGGCGTCGTCGGCAGTGGTAGTGGGGCCGAGCTTGACGCCGATGGGGTTGCGAACCTTGGAGAGGAAGTTGACGTGGGCATCGTCCAGGCCGCGGGTACGCTCACCGATCCAAAGGAAGTGGGCGGAGGTGTCGTAGGGCAGGTGGGTGCGGGAGTCAACGCGGGTCATGGCACGCTCGAAGTCCAGCAGCAGGGCCTCGTGGCCGGTGTAGACGTCGGTGGTCTTCAGGGGGCCGAAGTCGGTGCCGCAGGCTTCCATGAACTTAATAGCGCGGTCGATTTCACCGGCGATGGACTCGTAGCGGGCGTGGGCAGGGTTGGAGGTGAAGCCCTTGTTCCAGGAGTGCACCGAGCGCAGGTCAGCGAAGCCGCCCTTAGTGAAGGCCCGAATCAGGTTAAGGGTGCTGGCGCTGGTGTGGTAGCCGCGCAGCATACGGTTGGGGTCGTGCACACGGGATTCTTCGGTGAAGTCAAAGCCGTTGACCATTTCACCGCGGAAGGAGGGCAGGGTGACGCCGTCACGGGTTTCGTCGTTCGATGAGCGGGGCTTAGAGAACTGCCCTGCCATACGGCCCATCTTAACCACGGGCATAGAGGCACCGTAGGTCAGCACAACGGCCATCTGCAGCAGGGTGCGCACACGGCCTGAAATCTTATCGGCGGTAGCACCAGCAAAAGTTTCGGCACAGTCGCCGCCCTGCAGCAAGAAGGCTTCACCTTCAGCAACGCGAGCCAGGTCGGCGCGCATCTGGTCAACCTCACCGGCAAAAACCAGCGGAGGAACGCTGTTCAGTTCATTGATGACGGCAGTAAAGTCGGGGTGCTCAGCCCACTGGGGGTGCTGGTCGATGTGCAGGGAGCGCCACTCTTCGAGTTCGGGGAAGTCGTTCGGGGTGGGTACGGCGCCGGGGTTGGTCACGGGGTGACTCCTTTGTATATGGTCGCTAGAGCCTAGCTGAGGGTTAGGCTCTTGTCTCTTATTCAAAAGTATTGGGGCTTAGGTGTAGGGTTCAAAGCTGTGTCCACCATGTGACATACGGCTCTTAGAACGGGGGCGGACGAGCTAGGAGCGGGTTTCAAGCAGGCGGCTGGTAGCCTCGTCCGCACTGATTCCTTCAGCCGTCATAAGCTTCTTAACGTCGGCCGCATAGACCGGGGTGATGGGGCGGCCGGTCATCTGGCTAATCCGCTCAATAACCAGGTCTGCCAGTTCCCGCTGGGCGGCCCATTCGTCGTCCCGCCCCATATAGGGGGTCACATCGATGGGTTCACCGATGACGGTCTTCACCCGGATCGGTTTGCCGTCCTTCCGCAGGCGCAAGCGGTTGGAGCCAGGCACCTGCACATCCTCGTTACCGAACTGGGCAACGGGGATAATGGGGACGCCGGCCTCCAGAGCCAGGCGGGCCACACCAATTTTGGCCCGGTAGAGGCGAGCATCGGGGCTACGGGTCCCCTCGGGGTAGATACCCACGAGCTTGCCCTCGCGCAGGGCGGCAACAGCAGCAGCCAGAGATTCAGCAGACTTAGCACCACCAGAGCGGTCAATAGGTAGCTGGCCCACAGAGGTGAAGAACCACTTCATCAGGCGCCCCTTAAGACCGGGAGTAGTGAAGTAGTCTGACTTGGCCAAGAAAAATACCTGACGCGGAGCCGCAAGAGGCAAGAAAATAGAGTCAATAAAAGACACGTGGTTACTTGCCAGAATAGCGCCGCTTGCTGCCGGGATATTTTCAGCCC
This sequence comes from Rothia sp. L_38, assembly GCF_050689125.1. Taxonomy (NCBI): domain Bacteria; kingdom Bacillati; phylum Actinomycetota; class Actinomycetes; order Micrococcales; family Micrococcaceae; genus Rothia; species Rothia sp. L_38. The sequence goes on from NZ_JBOEQD010000003.1 coordinate 184,700, forward strand.
CCACGACCTCGTGATGATAGGCCCGCTGCAAGAAGGGCTTGAGCACGGTGCGTAGCTGCATATACATGGTGTCTCTCCTTGCGATAGAGCAATGTTAGGGGTCTCGTGGCTAAAGCAGTCAGCGAGCGGCTTTCCACTACATATTGTATGCCCGAGGGCGACCAGCTCAGAAACAGGAGTTACAGAGCCCTCCCCAACGAGGTGAAGCTATTCCCCTCAGAGCGTCATACCCCGCAAAAGTGGGGTTTTAGCCGGGGGTGGGCTGTAAAATGGCCAGGAAGAACCGCGTGCTCGGCATCGTTGCCAGCGCACCTTAGCCCTCCCCCGCAGCCGGGGCCCGTTAGAGACAAGGTAACACCGTGAAAGAAATTCACTCCCCCCAGATTGTTACTGTTGATCCGGCAGTTAACATCACCGACATGGTGGAACGCCGCGCTCAGGACAGTCGCAATCCTCTGGTCTACCGGGTTCAGAAATCAACCGGCAACTGGGTGCCTGTCACCGCCAAGGACTTCCGCCGTCAGGTCATTGACCTGGCTAAGGGCCTTATGGCAGCAGGTATTGGGGCGGGCGACGTCGTTGGCATTATGAGCCGTACCCGCTACGAGTGGACCCTGATTGACTTCGCTATCTGGTACGCGGGCGCTGTATCTGTACCCGTCTATGAGACCTCATCTCCTGCCCAGGCTGCCTGGGCTCTGTCTCACTCCGGCGCTAAGGCTGTCTTCGTTGAGAACAGCAAACTGGCAGACGTCATTGGGCAGGCCCGTGAGCTCACCGATGAGGAGCTCTCCCTCGATGCTCTCAAGGACGTCTGGGGGATCGACGATTCGGTTCTCCCCACCTTGGTCTCCGGTGGGTCTTCTATCTCTGATGAGGAGGTCGAAGAACGCCGTTCTCTCGCCAACCTCGATACCGTGGCGACCATCGTCTATACCTCCGGTACCACCGGCCGCCCCAAGGCCTGCCCGATTACCCACGGTAACTTCGTCCGTCTCTCTGCCAATACCAAGCTCACCATCCCTGAGATTGCCAACGAGACCAACTCGACCCTGCTCTTCCTGCCCCTGGCCCACGTGCTGGGTCGCCTGATTCAGATACTGGCTTTCGACGCGGGCCTGACGGTAGGCCACGCCCCCAATATCAAGAACCTCTCCACCGACCTGGCGTCCTTCCAGCCCACCATGCTGCTGGTTGTACCCCGCGTCTTTGAAAAGGTCTACGAGGGAGCTATCAAGAAGGCTGAGAAGGGCGGTAAGGTCAACGCCAAGCTCTTCCAGCGCTCAGTGGACGTCGCTATCAAGTGGTCCCAGGCCAAGATTGCGGGCAAGATGACCCGCACCCTCACCTTGCAGCACAAGTTCTACGACAAGCTGGTCTACTCCAAGCTGCGCAACGCCATGGGCGGCAAGGTGCGCTTCGCGGTATCCGGCGGCGGACGTCTGGCCCCCCACTACGGCCACTTCTACCACGCTGTGGGCATCGAGGTCGTTGAGGGCTACGGCCTGACCGAGACCACCGCGCCCCTGGCCGTTGGCCGCATCCGCAACTTTGATATCGGCAACGTGGGTACCCTGATTCCCGGTGGCTCTGCCCGTATCGCTGAGGACGGCGAACTCGAGTTCAAGGGCATCGGCCTGATTTCTGGCTACCTCGACAACCCCGAAGAGAACGCTGCGGCCTTCACCGATGACGGCTGGTTCCGCACCGGCGACCTAGCCCGCATAGACGATGACGGCAAAATCTTTATTACCGGCCGCAAGAAGGAAATCATTGTGACCGCCGGCGGTAAGAACGTCATGCCGGTACCCACCGAAGACCGTCTGCGCCAGTCCCCCTTCGTCTCCCAGGCCATGCTGGTGGGCGACGAGAAGCCCTTCATCTCGGCGCTCATTACCCTGGACCCCGACGTCCTGCCCGATGAGCTTGAGCGCATCGGCCTACCCCGAACCCTCTCCCTCAAGGAGGCCTCCACCAACCCCCGCGTCCGTGAGGCTATTCAGAAGTTCATCGACGACGCCAACGCCTTTGTGTCGAGGGCCGAGTCTATCCGCGAGTTCCGCATTCTTGATAAGGACTTCACCGAGGCCGAGGGGCATCTGACCCCCTCTATGAAGGTGCGCCGCAAGCAGGTGCTGGCTGACTTCAACTCCTATGTTGAAGATATGTACAACCGCACCAAGTCCACCGTGACCGAGACCGCCGCTCACACCGCTGAGCGTGTTCAGGAGCTGCGTGCCGAGCAGACCGAGAAATGGGACCAGTTCAAGGCCGTTCAGGCTGAGAAGATTCAGGAGTTCACCGAGACCCAGGGGCAGAAGCTGCACGAGCTGGCAGATAAGATCCAGCAGGTCGCTCCCCTGCCCGGAGCTAAGGACAAGGACGCTGCCAGCAACTCAGATGCCGACGAGCAGGTTGAGAAGGCCGCTAGTGACTGGGTAGAGGTCACCGAGGCAGAAAAAGACTCCCAGTAAAGTACACGACCCCCGTTCCTGTTATCAGGAGCGGGGGTCGTGCGTTAGGCGGGTTGAAGGCTAGTCGAGCTCAAGCCCCAGCAGGGCGTTCTCCACGACCTCGGTCAGGGCCGGGTGGATCCAGTACTGGCCGCGGGCCATATCGCGGGCACTCAGACCAAAGCTCATGGCCTGGATCAGGGGCTGAATCAGGGTGGGTGACTCCTCACCGATAAGGTGGGCACCCAGCAGCTCACCGGTGTCCTTGCGGGCGATGAGCTTACAGACGCCTTCACCATCGTCCATAGCCCAGCCGTAGGCTACGTCGCCGAACTTCTGCTCCTTGACGGTAATCTCAAACCCTTCAGCCGCAGCCTGCTCCTGCGCCTGGCTTTCGGTCAGGCCCACAGCGGCAATGGGCGGGTGAGTGAACACAGCAGCAGGCACATAGCGGTGGTCGGTGGCGCGTAGCTGGTCGGGGTGCACGATATTCCACTGCACGGTGCGCATCTCGGCGTTCGCCACGTGCTTGAGCTGGTAGGGGGAGCTCACATCGCCCAGGGCCCAGACGCCCTTGACCGGCTGGCCGCCGGAGAGCACCCGCTGGTACTCATCCACCTGCACCAGGCCCCGCTCATCCACATCAAAGTAGGTGGCAGCATCGAGGGTATCGGAGTTGGGGATGCGGCCCGTTGCCACCAGCACCAGGTCAGCGGGCACGGCAACCCGCTCACCGGCGTCCTCAAATACCACCGTCACAGACCCGTCGTCGGCAGCCTCGATAGCCTTCAGGGCGTGGTTGGTGCGCAGGTCCCACTGGCGGGCGGCCTCACGGGTAAAGATCTCGGCAATGGTGTCGTCGTGGCTGCGGAGCAGGCGGTCTGAGCGCACAGCCTGGGTCACCTGAGCGCCCAGACCCGAGAAGACGTGAGCGAACTCGGCTGCGATGAAGCCGCCGCCGATGACCACCACGCGCTCAGGTAGCTCATCAATACGCATGACGGTATCTGAGGTATGCACCTGGGGCAGGTCGATACCGGGGACCTGGGGCAGGGTAACACGGGAGCCGGTAGCCAGCACCAGCTGGTCAGCGGTCAGCTCAAGGCCGGACGCCGTAACCACGCTCCGGGGGCCGGTCAGCTGAGCGTATTCCTCGTAGACATCCACGTTCTCAAGGGACTTCCGCCAGGCCAGCCCACCCTCGCTAATAGCGTCGATGCGGCCGAAGATTCGGTCGCGAATCTGCCGCCAGGCAGTGTGCTTGTGCTCTAGCTCTACACCCAGACGGGCAGCGTCCTTAGCGCGGGCAACGGTAGAAGCCGGGTAAACATACATCTTGGTAGGAATACAACCCACGTTGAGGCAGGTACCGCCGAAGCGGCCGCCGTCGATGATGGCAATCTTCTTGCCCTCGTAGTCCTCGTTGGGCAGGGAGTTACCGGAGCCAGATCCGATAATGATGAGGTCGTAGTGGCGGGGTGAGCTCATGGGGCTACCTTTCGTGCGGGGTATGTCTGTGGTTTTCAACGGGATAGGCTAATGTTTCATTCCCGGCTGTCAGCTCCACTGCGTGCCTGTGCTGCAGCTTCTGCGTTATCGCGGAAGTTCTTCTGCATCTGGCGGAAAACCAGCACGTTACCGACCACGATGTGCAGGAAGCCCAGAATCATCACATAGATATTCCAGCCGCCCTGCGGAGCAAGCACCCCGACTAGCAGCAGAATCGCGCCAAAACCAATAATCATCAGGTGAGTTACGTTCATGCTTCCTAGCCTACAGGTAGGGACCAGATTCCTCCCTAAATCCTTCTGCACAGCACATACAATCGGCACTTTTCTGGTCCCTACTGGGAGCAAAAAGAGCGGACGCCCGCCCCAGCTTACGCAAGCCGGGTGCGGGCGTCCGCCCCTTAGGTATTCCTGATACGGGGTTACTTGACGTTGACCACGATCAGCAGGTCACCACCAGCTACCTGGGAGACCTCGTTGTAGACAACGCGCTCGACGGTGCCTGAGACCGCTGAGGTGATGGATGCTTCCATCTTCATGGCCTCGATGGTGGCTACCTGGTCGCCGGCTGAGATTTCGTCACCGGGCTTGACCGAGATAGACACGCCACCAGCGAAGGGGGCTGCGATGTGACCGGGGTTAGAAGCGTCCGCCTTCTCAGCTTCCTTCACGTTGGACTCCACGGAGGTGTCGCGGACGTTGACGGTGCGCTGCTGGCCGTTCAGGGTGCAGATCACCTCGCGCATGCCCTTTTCGTCGGGTTCTGAGATAGCCTGCAGGGTTGCAATCAGGCGCACGCCCTTACCCAGCGAAATCACGTGTTCACGCTTGAACATCATGCCGTAGAGGAAGTCGCGGGTGTGCAGAATCGACAGGTCACCGAATTCCTCGCGGGCCTTCTCAAAGTCTCGGGTGGGCCCGGCAAAGAGGAGGCGGTTGAGGGTAGAGCGGCGGGTTGCTGAATCCCCGTTCAGGGCCTCTAGGTCATCGGCGGAAAGCTCGTTGACCGAGGGCTTGGAGAGCTTACGGCCTTCCAGTGCCCGGGTGCGGAAGGGCTCGGGCCAGCCAGCGGGCGGGGTGCCCAGCTCGCCGTTGAGGAAACCAATCACAGAGTCGGGGATATCGAACTTCTGCGGGTCCTTCTCGAAGTCCTCGGGTGAGACGCCCATGCCAACCAGCTGCAGGGCGAGGTCGCCAACCACCTTCGATGAGGGGGTTACCTTGACGATATGGCCCAGCATGCGGTCAGCAGCTGCGTACATGTCTTCGATATCCTCGAAGCGCTCCCCCAGCCCCAGGGCGGTTGCCTGAGCGCGCAGGTTGGAGAGCTGGCCACCGGGGATTTCGTGGGTGTAGACACGACCGGTGGGTGAGGACAGGCCCATCTCGAAGGGCTTGTAGATGGCGCGGACGGCTTCCCAGTAGGGTTCCAGCGCGCAGGCAGCTTCCAGGGTGATGGAGGGGGCGCGGTCAGTGTACTGGAGGGCGCCGACCAGGGCTGAGAAGGACGGCTGGGAGGTGGTACCCGCCATGGAGGCTGAAGCCACGTCAACAACGTCCACGCCAGCCTCAACAGCGGCAAGCAGGGTGCCGACCTGACCGCCTGCGGTGTCGTGGGTGTGCAGGTGCACGGGCAGGTCGAAGCGCTCGCGCAGGGCGGTGACCAGGCGGCGGGCAGCTTCCGGACGCAGCAGGCCGGCCATGTCCTTGATGGCAAGGATGTGGGCGCCGGCTTCTACCACCTGGTCAGCCAGGTTCAGGTAGTAGTCCAGGGTGTAGGTCTGCTCTGCAGGGTCCAGCATATCGCCGGTGTAGCAGATAGCGACCTCGGCAACTGCGGTGCCGGTGGCACGCACGGCCTTGATAGCCGGGGTCATCTGGGAGACGTCGTTGAGGGAGTCGAAGATACGGAAGATATCGACGCCAGTCTCGGCTGCTTCCTTGACGAATGCGTCGGTGACCTCGGTGGGGTACGGGGTGTAGCCCACGGTGTTGCGGCCGCGCAGCAGCATCTGGATGGGCAGGTTGGGCATGGCCGCACGCAGGTGAGCCAGACGCTCCCAGGGGTCCTCGGAGAGGAAGCGCAGGGCGACGTCGTAGGTTGCACCGCCCCAGGCTTCTACGGAGAAGAGCTCGGGGGTCACGTGGGCTACTGCGGGCGCGGCGGCCAGCAGGTCGCGGGTGCGGACGCGGGTGGCCAGCAGAGACTGGTGGGCGTCACGGAAGGTGGTGTCGGTAATCAGCACTTCCTTGGTGTCGCGTACAGCCTTGGCGAACCCTTCGGGACCCAGTTCGAGCAGGCGCTGACGCCAGCCTGCCGGGGGTTCGTGGCTTGAGGCGTCGAAGGGTGAGCGGTAGGGCTCTTCGGTCTTATCGCCGGGGAAGGCAGGTAGCTTCCAGCGGGGGTCAAGACCCTCGATACGCTCACCGTGGGGCTTATTCACGGTGACGTTTGCCAGGTACTGCAGGGCCTTGGTGCCGCGGTCAGCTGAGGGCTTCTTGGTCAGCAGCTCGGGGTGCTCATCGATGAAGGGGGTGGAGACATCACCAGCGCGGAAGGTGGGGTCTTCGAGCACCGCCTTGATGAAGGGGATGTTGGTGGCGACGCCGCGAATACGGAACTCGGCCAGAGCGCGAGAAGCGCGGCGGACGGCGTCCTCGAAGGTGCGGCCACGGCAGGTGAGCTTGACCAGCATGGAGTCGAAGTGGGGTGAAATCTGGGCACCGGTGTAGACGGTACCGCCGTCCAGGCGGATGCCAGAGCCACCGGCTGAGCGGTAGTAGGTAACCTTGCCAACGTCGGGGCGGAAGCCGTTCGCCGGGTCTTCGGTGGTGATGCGGGACTGCAGGGCAAAGCCGCGCACGCGCAAATCTTCCTGGCGGATGCCCAGGTCTTCCAGGGTCTCACCGGCAGCAATACGCATCTGGGACTGTACCAGGTCAACGTCGGTGACCTCTTCGGTCACGGTGTGCTCAACCTGGATACGGGGGTTCATCTCAATAAAGACGTGCTGGCCAGCGCGTTCACCGGCGGTATCGACCAGGAACTCCACGGTACCGGCGTTCACGTAGCCCAGTTCCTTGGCAAACTTGACCGCGTCGCGGAAGAGGGCCTGACGAATCTCTTCATCAAGGTTGGGGGCGGGGGCAATCTCAACGACTTTCTGGTGGCGGCGCTGCAGGGAGCAGTCACGCTCAAAGAGGTGAACGATATTGCCCTCACCGTCGGCAAGGATCTGCACCTCAATGTGGCGGGGGCGCAGTACTGCCTGCTCAAGGAAGACAGTGGGGTCACCGAAGGCGGTGTCGGCCTCACGCATAGCCGCTTCCATAGCGGGGCGCAGGTCTTCACGCTTCTCAACGCGACGCATACCGCGGCCACCACCACCGGCAACAGCCTTGACGAAGATGGGGAAGCCAATTTCTTCAGCCTCAGCCAGCAGCTTCTCAACGTCTGCGCTGGGCTCGGTGGACTTGAGCACCGGGATACCGGCACGGCGGGCAGCCTTCAGGGCCTCAACCTTGTTACCGGCCAGTTCCAGAACCTCCGGCGGGGGGCCGATGAAGGTGATACCGGCGTCCGCGGCGGCGCGCGCTAGATCAGGATTCTCCGAGAGGAAGCCGTAACCCGGGTAGATGGCATCAGCGCCGGCTTCTTTGGCGACGCGAATAATCTCCTCAACATCGAGGTAGGCACGGACGGGATGGCCCTCTTCACCAATCGGGTAGGCCTCATCAGCCTGCTGACGGTGAATGGAGTGGCGGTCTTCGTAGGGGAAGACGCCGACGGTCTTAGCGCCGAGCTCGTAGGCCGCGCGGTAAGCGCGGATTGCGATTTCGCCGCGGTTAGCGACCAGAATCTTTGAAAACATTTTCTTCCGTTCCGCCCCACCCAGCACAGCAGGGTGCGGTGAGGCTAAGCCACAGTTCGTGTGTGAACACCTCAAATATATCTTTAGACTTCCTAAAGCACCTGGTTTTGTCTCATTTTTTGTGATGCGGGACGTAACGAAAAGATTTTATTGTGAGCATGACTACACGCGATAGGGTGTGAGCTGTGAGCTTCCCTGACTTTCCCTAGCACCTAGCGGCAGGCCCCTGCCCTGTTGGGTAGCATAGAAGGTCAGTGTGTATCCGCCGAATTCGAGAGGCTTTCGTGGCAATGAGCAGCGTGGTAAGTATTAGCAGCCTAAAGGGCGGCGTAGGCAAAACATCGGTCGTGCTGGGGCTGGCGTCCGCTGCTCAGGCAAGCGGGCTCCGCACCCTCGTCATCGACCTCGACCCCCACGGGGATGCCTCAACCGGCCTCGGCGTAAACACCGCTGAAGGCACCGACATGGGCACCATTTTGCTCGCCCCTTCGGATTATTCCCTGGCGGACGAGCTCGCCCCCGCTTCGTGGGCCGCCCTCGGCAGCCTTGGTAACGCCTCCCGCACCGGGCTGGACGCAGGCACCTGGGTTGGGCGCGCGTCCGCCCGTCTCACTGCCCTAGAGCAGCTCGACTCAGCCACCCTGCTCCCCCGCCTGGCAGACCTCCTTGAGCCTGTGCGCGAGAGCTTTGACCTGATTCTCATCGACTGCCCGCCCACCCTGGGCCGTCTCACCGAGATGGCTTGGGCTGCCTCTGACCGGGTGCTGTCTGTCGCTGAGCCCTCCCTCTTCTCTGTCGCGGGCTCCGAGCGCACCCTGCGCGCCATTGCCCGCTTCGAAGCCAATACCCCCTATGCCGTGGAGTCGGCCTCTATCGTGATTAATAAGGTACGCGCAGGCAACCCCGAACACGACTACCGCATCGAGGAAATGAAGGTGCTCTTTGGCGACCTGGTCGCCGAGACTATCCTGCCCGAGACGCACCTGCTCCAGCGCATTCAGGGGTCCGCCTACCCCGTGCACTACTGGCCTGAAGAAGAAGCCCAGGCGCTCGCCAGCGCCTTCACCGCGCTACTGGCAGGCCTACTCGATGTAGCTACGGAATAAGACGTATAGGGGGCGCAGGCTCACAGCGAAGCTGTTGGCGCGGGGCTGGCGTGAATCGCCCGTGAGCGTCAGCGAACCGGCGAGAGGGTCGACAGCGAGCGTGAGCCTGCGCCTCTAGACGCAACTACCCCTCCTTCGCATCTGCGAGGCGGGGTAGTTTTCTATGTTCTTTAGGCGCCGACCTTGCGGGCTCGGCGGGCTGAAAGTTCGTCGTGGATCTCGGTCTCTGCCTGGATTTCCTGGGCGGTGCTTTCGCCGGGCAGTTCACTCAGCGATACTTCCAGTTCGCGCCAGACACGGCCGATAGCAATGCCGAAGACGCCCTGGCCGGCCTGCACCAGGTCAATTACCTCAGAGGCCGAGGTGCATTCGTAGACCGAGGCACCGTCGGACATAAGGGTGATTCCGGCAAGATCCTCAACGCCGCGGGAGCGCAGGTGGTCGACCGAGGTGCGAATCTGCTGGAGAGATACGCCGGTATCAAGCAGGCTCTTAACGATTTTGAGTACGAGCACATCGCGGAAAGAGTAAAGACGCTGGGAGCCAGAACCCTGGGCTGAGCGGACGGTGGGCTCCACCAGGTGGGTGCGGGCCCAGTAGTCGAGCTGGCGGTAAGTAATGCCTGCTGCCTTACAGGCGGTGGGGCCGCGGTAGCCCAGGTTTTCATCAACCAGGGAAACAGGGTCGTCAAAGAGGACGCCCTGCTCACCCACCGGTGAGGTGCGGGGCATGACATCTTCAAAGCCCAGCAGGGGCTGATCCATGGGGGCAGGTACGCCTCGCAGCGCGGCGGGAGCGCTAGGTTCACCGTTGTACTGTGTCACGGCTTGAGGTTCCTTCCCTTGAACTAATCATGGACTCTCTTATCCTACCTGCCCGGCCACCCTTTTGTCGGTTAATCGGTCGGCAGGGGCACCGGCGTTTTAACGTGGTTCTGGTCATTAAGACAGACCACGTTCACCCGGTGCCCCTCGCGCAAGGGTAGGTGGGGTTAGTCGAAGCTGGGCATACTCCCGGCTACCAGGGCCATGTGCAGGCGGAGCAGCAGCTGGGCAATATCACCGGCGAGTTCGGCCGCACGGGCCTGGGACTCTTCGTCCTTACGCAGGGCCAGGGGGCCCACCGCGGTTTCAACCAGGTCGACTTCGCGGTCGGCAGCGGCCCGGAAGGCTCGCAGGTGGCGCGGGTGCAGGCCGTGGGCGGTGAGCTGGTCGCTCACCCTCGTAACAGCCAGGTCGTACTGGTCGTACTCTTCTTTGTTGTCTGCCAGCAGACCGTAGTTCATGAGCTCACGTAGCAGGGGCATATCGACCCCGGCTGCCTGGCCCAGCTCACGCAGGGTGTAGGTGCGGGCCGGTTCTGCCTCGGCTGCCGGGCGGGCGCTCGGCAGCTCTTCGGCACCCGGCTGCGCGGACGCGTCCGCCCCGCTCCCCTGCCCCTCGGCAGGTTCGCTACCGGGGGCGGGTGCTAGCCCCGCGTCGATGTCAGCCAGGCGCTGGCGGATCACCTTGAGCGGCAGGTACTGGTCGCGCTGCAGCTGCAGCACAAAACGCAGGCGCTCAATATCTTCTTCGGAGTACTTGCGGTAGCCGGTATTGGTACGCTGCGGGCTCACCAGACCCTTATCTTCAAGAAAGCGAATCTTCGAGGCGCTAATGCCCTCAAATTCCCCTTCAAGGGCGCTGAGCACCTGACCGATGGTCTTATTTTTTGCCCCAGCAGTTTCAGCAGAGTGAGCCTGAGCCATGGTTACTGCCCCTGGCCCTGGTAGAAGGCGAAGTGGAACTTGCCGATGTAGATTTCGTCGCCGTTGCGCAGGTAGGCCTCGTCCACGCGGTCCTTGTTGACGTAGGTGCCGTTCAGGGAGTCAGCATCGGTCAGGATGAAGCTGCCCGCGTTGGGGATGAAGAGGGCGTGGCGGCGGGAGACGGTGACGTCATCCAGGTAGATGTCTGACTGGGGGCTACGGCCTGCGATGATGGGCAGGTCAGCGCCATCTTCGTCGGTTTCGGGGTTCAGGAGGAAGCGCGCGCCCTTGAACTGGCCGTCCAGACCAATGAGGACGGCCGACCCGGCGGGCAGGGTTGCCAGCAGGTCGCGTTCTTCGGCGGTGGGGTTATGGGACTGGGATACACCCAGGGCTACCATGGCGATGGTGCTTGTGGGCGGGTGTGCTTCATGCTGGGCCATACGGTCTCGTCCTTATGTCTTCGGGCGGCGGGGCCTACGCCCGTGCTGTGCCTGTGTTCTAAATGTTATGTGTGGTGTGGTGTAAGCGGTTCAAGGTCACGAAATGGTAAACAGTGAACCGTTCGTTTAATCTTAGCCACTTCGCCTCTATTCTGCCCGGTTCGCGCCGTGTTCTCCCACCAAATTTTCCTGTTTTTTACCTAGAGCAAAAGGACCGCCTTTCCCTGCGGAAAAGGCGGCCCTTGCACGGGCTCATAGCGTGGTGCTACTACCGGGTTTTAGGCGATTTCTGCCTCGTAGTCAGCGGCTGAGAGCAGGCCTTCGATGTCTGCGGCGTCGTTGGGGCGAACCTCGATGAGCCAGCCCGCGCCGTAGGGGTCTGAGTTGACGGTTTCGGGGGCATCTGCCAGGTCTTCGTTGACGGCCACGACTTCACCGGCGATGGGAGCAAAGAGGTCAGAGACGCTCTTGGTGGATTCGATTTCGCCGAAGGTTGCTTCTGCGTCGATGGTTTCGCCTACCTCGGGCAGGTCGACGTAGACGACGTCGCCCAGTTCGCTCTGTGCGTGGTCGGTAACACCGATGCGGACGGTGCCATCAGCGGTGAGTTCGCTGACCCACTCGTGCTCTTTGGTGTACTTGAGTTCTGCAGGAACGTTGCTCATCGGAGGTGTCCTTTTCTTTTGTGGGACTTCTGTGGGAGTGCCGATCGAGGTGCGTGAAACTCGACGAGGTGAGCTCCGACGAGGGAGAAGGAGCTCTCACCTAACGATTATATGACACAGGGTACAGGTGCTGGTGGCGGGCGCCACCGAAACGGCCGGGTTTTCTCTTAAATAAAAAGGACGCCCCACCCCACTTCCCTGCGGAGGGGAAGCGGGGTGGGGCGTCCTTACCTAGACCTCTTAGATAACACCCTCAGAGAACTTGTAGGGGTTGCCGAAGCGGTGGGCGGTGATGGAGACTGCCTGCTCGCGGACGAAGGGCAGCATCTCGATGCGGCCGGCTTCGGTAACAGGCTGGAAGTAGACCGCGATGTCGGGGCGGCCGTCGAGTGCCTCGTAGATGCTGGTGGCGTCGCTACCGATGTAGCGGATGCGGGCACCTTCGAAGGTGGTTCCCTCAAGCTGCTTTGAGGGGGTCTTTGCAATCTTGGCCAGCGAAGCACGGTAGGCGGCGTCGCTCTGCTCAACCAAGGTGACACCCGCACCGCGCAGGGCGCCGGCAACAGCTACCGGGATGCTCTGGCCGGTGGAGAACTCGATGGTGGCACCGGCTGCTACACCTGCCAGCAAGACGCGCAGGGCGCGGTCGTGGTCGCCGTCCTCGTCCAGACGCACCTGAACGGTGGTGGGCAGGTAGCGCAGGATGTTGCGCTCAACGCCCAGCTGGCTGGGGTCGTGGCCCACACCGAACTCGGTGGCCCAGGCCTCGGCATCGGAGCTTGCCGCGCGGGCCAGCATGTCGAGGGAACCGTCGTTGGTGGCGGTGGGTTCGCGCAGGGCAGCCAGGATGGAGCGGACGCCCGCGTGTGAGGGGGCGGTGGTGGCGGTGGACTCTGCGGTCTCCCAGTCGGAGAGGGCAACCAGGTAGTTGGGGCCACCGGCCTTGGTGCCGGAACCTACGGTTGACTTCTTCCAGCCACCGAAGGGCTGACGCTGCACGATAGCGCCGGTGATGCCGCGGTTGACGTAGAGGTTACCTGCCTGGACCTTGGAGAGCCAGAGTTCCAGCTCGCCGGAGTCAAGGGAGTGCAAGCCAGCGGTCAGACCGTAGTCGGTGGCGTTCTGCAGTTCGATAGCCTCTTCGAGGGTAGCGGCCTTCATGACGCCCAGGATGGGGCCGAAGTACTCGGTCAGGTGGTATTCGCTGCCGGGCTTGACGCCTGCGCGAACGCCGGGTGACCAGAGGCGGCCGGTCTCATCGAGCTGTTCGGGCTTGATGATCCAGGTTTCACCCTCACCCAGGGTGGTCAAACCTCGCTTGAGCTTGCCCTCGGGCTTCTCGATGACGGGGCCCATTTCTGATTCGATGTCCTGGGGGTGGGCAACGTGCAGGGACTTCACGGCGTCAACCAGCTGGTTGTAGAAGCGCTTGGACTCCCCTACCGAACCAACCAGAATCACGGTGGATGCAGCCGAGCACTTCTGGCCTGCGTGGCCAAAGGCTGAGTAGACGACGTCCTTGACCGCCAGGTCGAGGTCGGCATTGGGGGTGACGATGATGGAGTTCTTGCCGGAGGTCTCGCCGAAGAGGGGCAGGTCCTTACGCCAGGATCGGAACATCTCGGCGGTCTCGTAGCCACCGGTCAGAATCAGGCGGTCAACGGCGGGGTGGGCAATCATCTTTGAACCGGCGTCGCGGTCGGTGACCTTGACCAGGCGCAGGGCCTCGCGGGGTACACCAGCTTCCCACAGCACCTCAGCAATGAGAGCACCGATGCGGGCGGTGTTGGAGGCGGGCTTGAAGATAACCGCTGAACCCGCTGCCAGGGCTGAGATAACGCCACCGACGGGGATTGCGGTCGGGAAATTCCACGGCGGGATGACCAGGGTCAACTTAACCGGGTGATGCTGGGCGCCGTCTACCGAGTCGAGGCGCTCTGCCAGCATGGCGTAGTAGTAGGCAAAGTCAACGGCTTCTGAGACTTCAACGTCGCCCTGGTCCAGGGTCTTGCCAGCCTCGTGGGCCATGATTTCCATGAAGTCGCCGCGGCGTACTGCCAGGGCTACCGCTACCTTACGCAGAATCTCAGCACGCTCTGAAGCGGGGCGGGCACCCCACGCCTCGCCAGCTGCCACGGTCTCGGCAACCAGGGTTTCGGCGTCCTCGGCAGAGCCCAGCTCGTTGGCAGCCAGGGTTTCGATACCGATCTGGGTGGTCTTTGAACGCTCCAGGATGGCGCGGCCCCACTCGCGGTTACCGGCCAGGGCAGGGTCGGTATCGGGGGTGTTTTCGAAGGTGCCGTCAGCGGGCTTGAAGACGTTCTCTTCGGTTTCTTCCAGACGGTTCTGGGTGCGCTGCGGGGGCTGTACCTCGTCGGTGACCTCGTTCAGGGAGCGCAGGAAGCGGTTCTTCTCGCGCTCAAAGAGAGCGGGTGAAGAGTCTAGGTCGAAGACCGCGCTCATGAAGTTCTCACTGGAGGCATTCTCTTCCAGGCGGCGAACCAGGTAGGAGATAGCGACGTCGAACTCTTCGGGGCGCACTACGGGGGTGTAGAGCAGCAGGTGACCTACGCGCTGGCGGATAACCTCGGCCTGCTGGGATGCCATGCCGATGAGCATTTCGAACTCGATGTCCTTTTCAACACCGCGATCTTCTGCCAGCAGCAGGGCGAAGGCTACGTCGAAGAGGTTGTGGCCGGCAACGCCCAGGCGGATGTTCTTGGTGTGCTCGGGCTGCAGGGCGTAGTTGAGGATGCGCTTGTAGTTAGTATCTGAGTCCTGCTTGGAGTCGCAGGTGGTCAGGGGCCAGCCGTGTACTGCCGCTTCGACCTTTTCCATGGAGAGGTTGGCACCCTTGACCAGGCGGACCTTAATACGGGCACCGCCGGCCTCAACACGCTTGGCGGCCCATTCCTGCAGGCGCTGCATGGCAGCTAGAGTATCGGGCAGGTAGGCCTGGAGTACGATACCGGCTTCTAGGTTCTTCAGGTGAGGCTGGTCCAGGATCTTGGTGAAGACCTCGATGGTCATGTCCAGGTCCTTGTACTCTTCCATATCCAGGTTGATGAACTTCTGGGCAGGAGAGTTAGCGGCCAGCTCGTAGAGGGGGGTCAGGCGGCGGACGGCTTCGTCCACGACTTCCTCAAAAGCCCAGTGGGAGTGGGGGCCAGAAACGGAGGAAACCTTGATGGAAACATAGTCGACGTCGTCGCGGGCCAGCAGGCGCTTGGTTTCGGTCAGGCGTCGCTCTGCTTCGCGGTCACCGAGCACAGCTTCGCCCAGCAGGTTGATGTTGAGCTTGTTGCCGCTTGCGGTCAGGTGCTTGATAGCAGGGCCCAGCTTTTCGTCGCGGGCATCGACAATTAGGTGGCCAACCATCTGGCGCAGGACGGTGCGGGCGATGGGCACGGTGGGCCAGGAGGCTTTCGCGGCCAGCTTGCCACCTAGGCCTACGGCGCTCTTCATGTACCAGGGCAGGAAGGAGGGGACGATGGGGGCGATACGGCCCAGGTTCTTACCGGCCACTGCCTGGTTTTCGGGGCGTACTACGCCATCGACGAAGCCTACGGTAAATTCCAGGCCGTTGGGGTCTTTGAGCACGCCTGCCAGCTTCTCTGCTGCGGGATCGGCGGGGATGTTCTGGGCTTCTTTGACCCAGTCGGCGACGAGCTGGACGGCCTGGTCAGCTAGCTGCTGGTGGTGGGTATCGCTAAAAGGCTGTGCCAAGGGTGGTACCTCCTGCTAGCCCGCGCGGGGGCGGGGTGAACTTTGTGTCTTGTTATCCATTTCACCATCTTTGGGTGTAAGTTACACTATTAGAAAAAATGAATATTATTTAGGCAGTATGTTTAGTTCTGCTAACCTGTATTCGTGACGCTTTCCACCCCGCAACCAGGAGTGCACCATGTACGATTTGCGCCGTCTGGCCATGTTGCTTGAGATTCATGAGCGCGGCACATTGGCCGCAACAGCCAAGGCCCTGCATCTGACGTCCTCTGCTATTTCCCAGCAAATTACGACGCTGGAAAAAGAAGTGGGCACTCCCCTGCTGCGTAAGGTGGGTCGCCGGGTGGAGCTGACCACCGAGGCCCTGATTTTGGTGGAAAGCACCCGCAATATTTTGAAGGAGCTGGACGCCGCCCGCACCCGCATCACCCTCTTGGAGGGGGTGCCTGCCGGGCAGGTGCGGCTGGCGATTTTCCAGTCGGCCGCCAAGGCTCTGCTGCCGGGCGCACTGGCCCATCTTGCGGAGCATGCCCCGCAGGTACAGTTGCATGTGGTTCAGATTGACCCGGAGACCGGCCTATCCCTGACTCGCAGCAGGGAGTTTGATCTTGTGATTGCTGAGTCTTACCCCCACCACTACATTCCCGAGTACCCCGAGCTCACCTCCGAGCTCCTCACCGAGGACGCCCTCAACCTGGTGGTTGCCGCAGGTTCTGAGGTTGAGAACTTGGACAACGCCGCCCGTCTTCCCTGGGTTTTTGAGGGTGAGCACAACACCTCCCGCATCTGGGGTATTAACCAGTGCCGGGCTGCGGGATTTGAGCCGCAGGTACGCTACGTGATTGATGATTTGAACACCCACCTACAGCTAGCAGCGGGTGGTGCGGCGGCCATTATGCCATCATTTGCGCTGCCTGCCGCTGGTAGCGAGTTGGAAAGGGCACACGGGGTGAAGGCCATTCCTCTGCCAGGTGCCCCCTACCGCGAGATTTATGTGGCTACCCGTACCGAGAGCACAGGCCAACCCACTATTAGGGCGGTGAAGGACGCCCTGCAAACAGCGGTGGCCACTCCCCCGCATCTGGACCCAAAAAGAAGGCAGTAAAACACATGTTCACCCTTTTTTCAGTTGCAGAGACCCCCATCGCCCAAGATTTTTCCCTTGACCCCACCGTACTGGCTGAAGTAGCTGACACTCCATGCCTAGGGCGCTTACTCTCTTCCCATGTACTTGAGGTTGAATCTCTGAGTTATTTGGGTAGCCAAGCCCCCACCGCGGCAATGGAAAACCTGGGACCTGCCCTTCGCTATTCCATAGAACGGCGGATTTGCCTCTGGCTCGGTCTTGTAGATGTAAATGACCTACCCCGTATCCAGGCTATTCTTGGTGACTCCTGCCAAGTAGCGGGCCCAGAAGTCAGCCCACCTGAGAGCTGGAAACACCGTCTACCTACAAGCTCCAGCGTCCAGCCCATCGCCGTCAGCCCCCAGCGACTCCTGCGGATCCTCCTAGCCCCCTCCAGCCCCCTCCAAGAATGTACCCTGCGGCACCTTGAAGGCATCGACCCCAAACGTATAGCCAGGTCAGAACTCCTTGAGCTGCAGAGCAAGGGAATCCCCATGGTTCCCCGCTCCCTACCATTCCGGCTAGCCCATTCACCGATAGTGTGGGCCTACGCCCTGATCATGCTCTATTCGGCATGCCGGGCAATTCCGGTGGCCTTCCTGCCAGGTTTCCAGGGCAACATATGGATACTGTGGGGCCTAGACGTCGGCGGGGCCCTCCCCTATGCCTGGGGTGTCATTGCCATGTTTACCGCCCAAAAGGTCCTGGTACGCCTTGCCGCCCTCGTCCTTGCGCTTATTACCTTCCTGGCCCCCTATGCCTATTTCTGGTCCGCTGGCCAACACTACCCTTTCTATGTCAATGTCATTGTGGCCTGCATTATCACCTGCGCGGTAGGATTTGAAGTTTTCCGATATATACGCGAAAAACGGGTGCGGGCCCGAGTAGCTCAGGCAGGCGCTCCCCCTTTTCACCGATAACTGCGGTGGGTGCTTATCCTAGTCAGCCAGTTTTCTGGGCTGCTCTGCACCGAAGAAGGTCCGCCAGGCACAGGTGACAACGAACCAGCCCCCGCTGATCCAAAAAGCCACCAGCAACCAGAAGGGTTTTGCGGGGGCAAGGGCAATGAGGGCAGCCGTTGCTGCAATCCAAACAGTGATAGCTGCGATGTTAATACCCATAAACCTCTTCACACGGAAAGGATGGGTGTAATAGGTGGGGGTCAGGGTCAAGACGGCCAGGAGGACGATAGCAATGATATTGAAGGTGGCACCGGTGCCCATAATAAACATCACGGCAGCAACGATATTCCAGGCTGCGGGGAACCCAACGAAGTAGAAATCGCTGGATTTCCACTGTTCGTTGGCGTAGCAAAACATGGAAGAGGTCAGAACCAGAATAACGAGGGCCAAGGCCACAGGCTGCGGGCCGAGTGGTAGGGCAAGGTACATGAAGAGGGCAGGGATGAAGGTCCAGGTGAGGTAGTCGACGGCGATGTCGACGATTCCTCCGTCAAACCAGGGGATGACGTCCTTAACCCGGGCCTTACGGGCCAGGGTTCCGTCAACAGCGTCAACGACTAAGGCAATGCCCAGCCACAGCCACATAGCGGTGTAGTCCCCTTCTATGAGGGCGATCCCGGCGAGGGTTGCCCAGGCGAGGCCTGTGAGAGTGAAGGCGTGGACGAGCCAGGCGGCTAGTCGCTGTTTGGCGGTTGGCATGGTTGCCCTTTCTGGCGTATGAAGTGGCTGCTGAGGTCTAAGGGTCGGTCTCTACTGTAGCTGTTTTTGGTCCCGACCCTCAGCGTCCAGTGCCCACTTTTCTTTCGAATGTCTGTAAGATTTTCGGACGTTCGAAAGAAAGGCGGGCAGCTGAGGCCAGTGTTGGTAGCTGGCACCGCCGCCAGAAGAAAAGCCTAGAGAAGCCTTTCTGCCAGGTCTGCCTCTACCACCAGGTCGGTGATCGCGCCGGTGGCTAGGGCGGCCCGCAGGGCAACTGCGCGGTGGCGGCCAGCAGCCGCGCACACGCGTCGTCCTATCTTTACCAGCTCCGCAGGAGTGGGGCCCGTCGCCCGCTGATTCACCGCCAGATCAGCCCAAGTGCCATCCTCCCGCAGCAGCACCGTGCACATATCCCCCACAATGCCCTGCCCCTGTAACTCCCGCATCTGCTCACCGTCAAAATAGCCACCGCTATAGACGTGCGACTTCACCTCGCCGCCAAAAGCACCCACGCCAAACAGGGCAATATCAGCCTGCCGCTGCACCGCCAGCACACCACGAATCGACCGCTCCCGCCACATAGCGGCCTTCGTATCAGCAAAATCAAAGAAGGCAGGCACCGGGAAGTGCACCATCTGCGCGCCGTAGGCGGACGACACCTGCCCCAGGATCGCACCCGAATACGGGATGCCCGTCTGCACGGCATTGCCCGCCCCGTTGAGCTGTACCACCGTCACCCCGGTCAGGGGTCGTTTGGGCAGGAACTGGGCTACCTCGGTCACCGTAGAGCCCCAGGCGACGCCCAGGGTGGTGCCGGGCACCATGAGAGAGTCCACCAGGTTAGCCGTGGCGATAGCCACCCGGCGCATGCGGGCCTGCTCGGTCGCATGTTCAGGGGCCCGAACCACAGTAGCCCGCACCCGATAAAGATCGGCAAGCCGCTTTTCCAGGGGATCAGATCTATAGGCCTTCTCGTTGATCTGGATGGTCACAACCCCGGTTTCACGTGCCGTTTTAAGCAAGCGCGATACCGTGGGCCGCGACACCCCCAGCCGGCTAGCAATGGCCGCCATGGTCTGGTGTTCCCGGTAGTAAAGATGGGCTGCCTCCACCACCTGATTCTGACTTTTGTTCATCATCTCTCAATACTAGATGAAATTTTGTTCATACAGCTGGCCTAATCTGCACCGGGTAGTTGAAATAGTTACCAAGACATTAACCAGGCAACCCGTCGCAAGGAAGATCCCCATGACTGCCACCTTCACCACCCAATCCCACCTCTCAGCAGAAACCCGCACCCAGGCCCTAGCCGCCATGACCGATGAAGCGGGCGTCGACGTCCTCGTCATCGGCGGCGGTGTCACCGGGGCAGGCATCGCCCTGGACGCCGCCACCCGTGGCCTGCGCACCGCCATCGTCGAGGCAGGCGACTGGGCGGCAGGCACCAGTGCCTGGTCCTCCAAGCTCGTTCACGGCGGCCTGCGCTACCTCTACAACCTCGACTTCAAGCTGGTAGCCGAAGCCCTCAAGGAACGCGGCCTGCTCCTTGAGCGCACCGCCCCCCACCTGGTCAAGGCCCAGCCCTTCCTCTGGCCCCTCAAGATGCCCGTTATCGAACGCGCCTACTCAGCTGTGGGTATCGGTATGTACGACACCATGGCCTTCGCTGGGGCTGGCGGCCACCGCACCGTGCCAGCCCAGCGCCACTTCACCAAGGAAGGCACCAAGAAGGTTTTCCCCGGTATCAAGGACTCCGCCTTCACCGGCGCCATTCAGTTCTACGATGCCCGCGTGGACGACGCCCGCCTGGTCATTGACCTCGTCCGCACCGCCGCAGGCTACGGCGCTCTGGCAGCCTCCCGCACCCAGGTCACCGCTATTAACAAGGACGCCGCCGGGCGAGTCACCGGCGCCCAGATCGTAGACCTTGAAACCGGCGACGAGAAGACCGTCAAGGCCGCCCATATCATCAACGCAACCGGCGTGTGGACCGAAGAATCAGAGTCCATGGCAACCAAGGAGCAGGGCCTGAAGGTGCTGGCTTCTAAGGGCGTGCACATCACCGTGCCCCGCGACCGTATCAAGGCAACCAGCGGTATCTTCACCAAGACCGAAAAGTCCGTGCTCTTCATCATCCCCTGGCAGCGCTACTGGATCATCGGTACCACCGATACCCCCTACACCGAGGACCGCGAGCGCCCCGTCGCCACCAAGGCTGACATCCGCTACGTGCTCGACCAGGCCAATAAGCTGATTGCCGATGAGCTGACCGAGGCCGATATTATTAGCTCTTACGCTGGTCTGCGCCCCCTGCTGCAGCCGGTGGCTAAGAAGGGTGAGAATGCCGCATCGACCAAGGTGTCGCGTGAGCACACCGTCATGGAAATCGCCCCGGGTATGAGCGCTATTGCCGGTGGTAAGCTGACCACCTACCGCGTGATGGCTGAGGACGCCGTGGACTTCGCCCTGGGCGACCGCGCTAAGACCCTGCCCTCTGTCACCGAGAACATTAAGCTGGTCGGTGCTGAAGGTTATGAAGCTTTGGCTGCCCGCGCCGATGCGCTGGCCGCTGAGAACGGCTGGGATGCTGCCCGCGTGGAGCACCTGCTGGAGCGCTACGGCGCTGAACTGGTCGACGTGATCTCCCTGATTCAGGAAGACCCTTCCCTGGGTACTCCCCTGGCGCAGGCCCCCCAGTTCCTGCGGGCCGATGTGGCCATGGCCGTGCGTGCCGAAGGTGCCCTGCACCTTGAGGACGTGCTGGTGCGCCGCGTCCGCCTGGATCTTGAGGCTACCGACCGCGGCCTGTCCGCCGCCGACGAGATCCTTGAGATCATGGCCGCTGAACTCGGCTGGGACGAGGCCACCGTGGCCCGCGAAAAGGCGATTTACGCCGAGCGGGTTGAGGCTATCGCCGCAGCTGAAACCCATACCGAGGACGCAGACGCCGCGGCTGAGGTTCTCGGGGCAACCCACGTGGCTCCCCGACGTCCTGTCACTACTCTCCACTAAAACATCATTAATCACTAACAACCGCCGGGTGCCCGTTTCGGGCACCCGGCCCGCACAGAAAATACGAGGTCAACGATGAGCTCACTACTGGTAGCTGGCGCTGAAGCTAGCGTCCAGGCAAGCGCCCTTATCTCAGCAGACGGCAATGCGACCCTGCTCGGCGCTTTTGTTTCTGAAGTTATCGGTACCGGCATTCTGATTCTGCTGGGTGCTGGCGTGTGTGCCGCAGTTACCCTGCCCAAGTCAGCCGCTAAGAACACCGACTGGCTGACCATCGCCTTTGGCTGGGGTTTTGCGGTTTTCGCGGCCGTTTATATGTCTGCCCCTTCAGGTGCTCACCTCAACCCCGCTGTTACCCTGGGTCTTTTGATTTCCGGTGGTGACTTTGCCCCCGGCATCGCCCCCACCGTTGGTAACTTCTTCGTTTACGTAGCAGCCCAGATGATTGGCGCCTTCCTGGGTGCCTGGGGTGCCTATCTGGTGTACAAGAAGCACTTTGACGAGGCTGAGCCCGGAACCACCAAGGGTATCTTCTCCACCGGCCCCGCCATTCGCTCCTACGGCTGGAACACCCTGACCGAAGCTTTCGGCACCTTCGTCCTGGTGGGCTTCGTATTGGCTTCCGGCAGCACCCCCTCGGGCCTCGGCCCCCTGGCTGTAGCCTTCATCGTTGTCGCTATCGGTCTTTCTCTGGGTACCCCCACCGGTTACGCCATCAACCCCGCCCGCGACCTCGGCCCCCGCATCGCCCACGCCCTCATGCCCATCAAGGGCAAGGGCTCCTCTGATTGGGCCTACGCCTGGGTTCCCGTTGTTGGCCCCCTCATCGGTGCCTCCGCAGCCGCAATCCTCGTCCCCGCCCTGCTGGTCTAAGCCGAGCACCGGCGTCCGCGCCCTAAACTAAAGACAACCCCTTACCGCGCCAAAGACGGCGCGCACACGAAAAGAGAAAAACCATGTCACAGCTCCCCGAGCGTAAGAAGTACGTCCTTTCCATCGACCAGGGCACCACCAGCTCCCGAGCCATTCTCTTCACCAAGTCCGGTGAAATCAAGAGCGTCGGCCAGCACGAACACGAGCAAATCTTCCCCAAGGCCGGCTGGGTTGAGCACGACCCCATGGAAATCTGGGAAAACGTGCGTCAGTCCGTGGGTGAAGCCCTGACCAAGGCAGAGGTCAACCACCACGAAATCGCAGCCGTCGGCATCACCAACCAGCGTGAAACCGCCGTCGTCTGGGACAAGAACACCGGTAAGCCTGTCTACAACGCCATTGTTTGGCAGGATACCCGCACCCAGAAAATCTGTGACGAGCTCGGCGGCGAAGAAGGCCCCGGCAAGTACCACGACATCGTTGGCCTCAACCTGGCCACCTACTTCTCAGGCCCCAAGATCAAGTGGATCCTCGACAACGTCGAAGGTGCCCGCGAGAAGGCAGAAGCAGGCGACCTGCTCTTCGGTAACACCGACACCTGGGTCCTTTGGAACCTGACCGGCGGTGTTGAGGGCGGTGTGCACGTCACCGACGTCACCAACGCTTCCCGTACCCTGCTGATGAATATCAAGACCCTGGAATGGGACGAATCCATCGCAGCCGACATGGGTATTCCCATGAGCATGCTGCCCGAGATCAAGTCCTCCTCCGAAGTCTACGGTCACGGCCGCTCCAAGGGCCTGCTCAACGGCACCCCCATCTCAGGTATTCTGGGCGACCAGCAGGCAGCCACCTTCGGCCAGGCCTGCTTCGAAAAGGGCATGGCCAAGAACACCTACGGCACCGGTAACTTCATGCTCATGAACACCGGCAACAAGCCCGTTATCTCAGAAAACGGCCTGCTCACCACCGTGGCCTACAAGCTGGGCGACGCCGACCCCGTCTACGCCCTCGAAGGCTCCGTAGCGGTCTCCGGCTCCCTGATCCAGTGGCTGCGCGACAACCTCAAGATGATCGACAACGCCGCCGAGTCAGAAGAACTGGCCACCAGCGTTGAGAACTCCGGTGGCGCCTACGTCGTCCCCGCATTCTCCGGCCTCTTCGCTCCCCACTGGAAGTCAGATGCCCGCGGCGTCATCGTTGGCCTGACCCGCTACGTCAACCGCGCCCACATCGTCCGCGCTGCTCTTGAAGCAACCGCTTTCCAGACCCGCGAAGTGCTGGACGCTATGAACGCCGACGCCGAGGCAGCCGGCACCAAGGTTTCCCTGGAGGAACTGCGCGTGGACGGCGGTATGACCGCCAACGAGTTCCTCATGCAGTTCCAGGCTGACCTGCTGGGCGTGCCCGTCATCCGCCCCAAGGTCATTGAAACTACCGCCCTGGGTGCCGCCTACGCCGCCGGTATCGCCGTTGGCTTCTGGGACGGCGAGCAGGACGTCATCGACAACTGGTCCGAAGACAAGCGCTGGGAACCCCAGATGGACAAGGACGAGGTCGAGCGCCAGTACCGTCTGTGGAAGAAGGCTGTCTCTAAGACCCTGGACTGGGTCGATGAGGACGTCGAACAGGACTAAGCACCCGGCTCAACTAGACTCTAGCGTTAGGCAAGCTGTCTTGAGCTGAAACGATAGCCCTGCATCGTCACCTACCGGTGAGGTGCAGGGCTATTTGTATGCCGCCAAACTAGACTAAATACATGACCTACCACGCCCATACCCTTACCCCGCTGGGTGAAATGATTTTGGCCTCCGACGGCCAAGCCCTCACCGGTGCCTGGTTTACCGGCCAGGCCCACTTCCCCAAGCAGGAGGACCTGGGGCATCGCATTGAGGTGAGCGACTGTGAGGTGCTGACCGATGCCCAGGCCCAGCTGCTGGAATACTTTGCCGGGAAACGGACCGTTTTTGAGCTGCCGATTGCTCCTGACGGCACCGATTTTCAGCTGGCGGTGTGGGCGGCCCTGCGCGAGATTCCCTACGGCTACACCACCACCTACGGGGCTATTTCCAAGATTGTGGGGCCGGGTGCCCCGGCTCAGGCGGTTGGCCAGGCCGTGGGCCGTAATAAGGTCACCATTTTTATCCCCTGCCACCGGGTGGTAGCCTCAGACGGCAAGCTCACCGGCTACGCGGGCGGGCTGGAACGTAAAGAGTTTCTGCTGGCCCTCGAAGAGCCCAGCGCCGAGGTTGAAGGACGGCTCTTCTAATGACCGATACCCGGGTAGGTACCGACGGGCTAGCGCGCCCGGTCTGGGCCGCAGACGATGGTGATATGCAGGCCTATTACGATACCGAGTGGGGTGTGCCCGTCACCGACGAGCAGGGAGTCTTTGAGCGCCTCTGCCTCGAAGGTTTTCAGGCCGGGCTCTCCTGGCGCACTATCTTGACCAAGCGCGAGGCCTTCCGCGAGCTCTTTGAGGGCTTTGAGGTTGAGAAGGTTGCGGCTTTCACCGAGGACGACGTGGAGCGGCTAGCTGCGGACGCCCGCATTATTCGCCACCGCGGCAAGATTCGCGCAGCTATCGGCAACGCCCAGGCAACAGTCGCCCTGCGGTCGGTCGGCTGCGTGACGGCTCCCGGCGGAGCCGCCATCGACCTAGCGGCGCGGACGCTTGCGGCAGGCCAGCAGGTTGAGGCAGGTTTACCCGCCCTCATCTGGTCTTTCATGCCCGAGCGCACCCCGACCCCGGCCGTCCTCTCCGATATTCCCACCCAGGATGAGAACTCCCTGCTTCTCTCTAAAACCTTGAAGAAGTTGGGCTTTAAGTTCATCGGGCCCACCAGTGCCTACGCCATGATGGAAGCTATCGGCGTGCTCGATACCCACCTGGTGGTCTCCCACCGCCGCGGCATCTCAGGCCTGTGGAGCGAGGACGGCACGCGGCGAAACTGAAACTCCGTATGCGGGGAGCCAGATTCAATGGCCAAGCAAGCTTCTAGAACATCAGTTATAAGGACCCATGAATCGTGAACCGTTCAAATGCATCATGTGAGTTGGCTCTTCAGCAATCCAGGCTTCGGTCTCCCACGCCAAATCAGCAATAAACCTCCGAAGCGTTGCGCGGTCTGGGAAACAAGAAACATATACCAGCCCCGCAGAAGTCTGTGAAAATAGAGATTCGAGCTCTGAATAACGCCAATGGTCGACAGGGCCGTGCGTTGAGCATGCCTCTATAAGAAACAGCCAATGTTTATCGGGCTGATACACGATAAGATCCGGCATTTTTCCATGTTCCGGGAGTTCGATACCTAGCTCACGAAGCCGTTCCCTATCGTATGTGCCTTCCTTACTATCAGCATCGCCGATATAGAGAACCTGAGCGTCAGGAATGAACTGAGGGCAAAAGTCTGTGATGATCTTTTCAATCAGCTGGTTTTGCCCGCCTCGCTTTAACGAGACCTTTTCCCCTTGCGGCAGAGTTATGCTAAATCTCGACCGCTCTCTAGCTTTAGCGTACTTATCGGTAAGAACGACCTTGGACTTTAGATATTTTTCTATTATTTTTCCACTGCTATCGCCCTGGTAGGAGCGGACGACTGCGAGCGCTTCATCAGAAAGACGGTAAACATTTTTTGATGAATTTGTGGGTCTTTCAGGGTCATCATCATTATGTAGACAAAACCCCGCTTCAACGAACTGCTTCAGCACAAATCGTCTAATAGTTTCTCGCGTATTTTCAGCAACCTGAAAATCTAGCTCCTGCCGCATCCAGTCCATAATCGAGCGGACACCCATGCGAGGGTTGCTTGCTTCGGCCCAGTCTTGCTCAAAATTAAGCTGGGCTAAAGCTAGAAGGGTTCTTGCGGCCATTACGTTAGTGCGCTGCCTATCAAACCCTAGCGTAGTGAGAAGTTTTTGTGCGTCGTTAAGCTGCGGCATGCACTTTGTCCTTGTCGCCTAGCACTTCGTATACAGCTGCATCGGGGTCAAGCCCGGTGCGCGCTATATCTCTTAGTTGCTGTGTCGAAGGGTAGGGCATCATCCGTAAATCGGTAGCGTTCACCTGAGTATGGCCAGAGAAAATACGAAAGTATCTATCGACGTAGCTTGAGTTCAGCCACAGTGTTAGCCCTAGAGCTAAATCTTGCGAAAGCCCCTCCCCCTGACTGTGAAAGTAATTGGTCTTATTATCAAAAGCAGCCTTCTCTTTCGACGACCAGATCGCTGCTGTAACTCTACGTTTTTCTTCTTTAGCGCTAAAACGTTTAACCAGCACAAAAATACCAGGGGCAACAGTGTTTTTATCTTCTGTTGTTGTTTGGTAATACTGAGGTTTCTTCAGATCTGCTTTCGGGTGCTGCAGATTTCCTGCTGTAAAATGCGCTGGATATACCAAGGGAACAGTTAGTTTATTCGGCTTGAGTTGAAGTTTATCTTTATTCCTAAAGTCAACAACTTTTCCAGTTGACACTTGCAGTCCAATATCGCTGAGGTGATGAGTAGCCCGTGCCATCCAAGCGATAATCTCTTCATCTTCTTGATGGGCAGGAACAAAGATTACTCCCTGCGACTCAACTGCTTCTCTAGCAACGGTTCGGGTCTTGGTTTCTTGCCCTTGCGCTACTGAGCTGCTAATCAGCACGTGTTCGGTTGGCAGCTTATTCTCGAACTTAGTGATGACCGATTCTTGAAGTACTCCGGTGTCTTTAAATACTTCTTTCCGAGACTTAAAGGTATGGATATGGGTAAGTGAGCAGGTACGATGCAGAAGCTCTCGGTACTGTTGAAAATAGGGACCGTTCATCCATGAGCGGGGAGTAATAGCGATAAGCTGCCCATCAGGTGAAAGCATCTGTGCGCCAAGGGCAACAAATGCAGCATACAAGTTAGGAACATTTACATCGTGCACTCTCAGATGCTTTGCTTCAGCGCTTGACGCAGCTATCTTCGCATAAGGGGGATTCATGATGACCACGTCAAAGTCCTGCTCCTGTGGGTCTCCCGAGCTCATAAGATCCTGGTACGCCCAATACACAAAATCTTGCTGCTGGACGGTGTAGGTGAAATCTCCCAGGTGAGCCTCAGCATCAGCAAGAGCGGCTTCAAGAGTTGCTAACAGCGAAGGGTCTTTTTCGATAGCTACAACGTGGATAGGCATCTGGGGTAAAGCTTCTCGGATACGTTGACCTGCTGCAATGGCCAATACGCCAATACCTGCACCGGGATCAAGAATTCTGATTTCTTTTTTCTCTGCTAATGGTGAGACGTCTACCAGGTCTGCCATAATTTCCGCTACCGCAATGGGCGTGAAGAACTGCTCAAATTCACTCAGATTTTCTAGACCTATGCGCTGAAGCGTTGAGGTGCGTACATTTTCTGTACGTTGAAGCAGTGTATTCATGTATCAGGCCCTCTAGTTGGTGCAGTAGGTCAAGCTGAGATAGTTCTGGTGACCGTTCTTAAAGTCTACTGAACTGCTTCTTTATCTGTATAGGAGCTGCCGAGAGCTAACCTGCGTAGGCTTCACCCCGTGTCCAGCTAGAACCTATGAGCCCCGCACATAGGCTACGGGGCTCATAGCTTATCAAGCTGAATTTTATGAGGAGCGACGAGAACGTACGACGGTGGTTCCGCCTCCAATCACCAGTAGCAGGGCACACAGGCCTACAGCTACCAGGCCCGGGGCGACGCCGGTTGAGGCAAGCTGACCTGTTGAAGGCTTTGATTGTTCTTGGAGCGCCTGTGTCTTTGCACTGCTTGTAGCTTGTTCTGCAGAACCTACAATCTGAGGTGCGGCAGTGGTATTCGCCGTAGCCCCTGTGCCCCCGGAGGAGGGTCGAGGCAGGGCAGCCTGCTGTTCAGACCTAGAGCTAGCCGAAGTGCTAGGGGCAGGTGCCGGAGCAGCAAGAGTAGCTGAGGCTGATGGCTCAGGGTCGCGCGCCGCCTCAGGGCTGGGCTCCTGGGTTGCTTCGGGTATAGGGGTTTCGGTTGTTTCGGGAGCTGGCTCTGGTGTTGTTACGGGGTCAGGAACCGGTTGAGCAATGGGTGTTTCGTCAATCTCGTCGCTGGGATTTGGAGACTCTTCGGGTAGAGGCTCTTCAGCGTCTAGGGCGTCCTCGGCTGCGTCCTGGGCAAGAAGGTCTTCTAGCTTTTCGGGGTTAGTCTCATTGATTTCGCCCCAGGCGGGGTCTGCCACATCGGTTCGACTAATTCCGCTCAGGCAGCTCCAGTCATCAAAGAGGTTGTACTGGAGCCGCAGGCTGGTCAGGCTGGTATTTTCTTCCCAGACTTTCATAGGGCAAGGGTCGCCAATGAAGTTGTTGCGAAGATCAACGCTTTCAATGGTTTCTAGGGTAGTGAGGGGGTCGACCGACGTAATTCGGTTATGGCGCAGGGACAGCGTGCGCAGATAGGGAGTAGTTGAGAAAGAGGTTCCGCTCATATCGCTCACGCGGTTGTTATCTGCCCGCACAGTGTAGATATGGTAGGGCAGGCCTTTCAGACTGGTGAGACGGTTATTATTCACCGAGAGAGTCTGCAAATCAGTTAGCTCTGTGAGAGAGTCAATAGTCCTGATTTTGTTGTTGTCAGCGGTGATGCTTTGTAAAGAAGTCACCTTGGCTAAAGGGGCCAAAGACCTTACCTGATTATGCGAAATATCGATGCTGTGCAGCTTGGTAAGACCGGATAGAGGGGAAAGGTCTTCTACCGCGTGATAGGGAATGCGCAACCAGCTGAGGTTACGGGCATGCTCAAGGCCGGTCAGGTCTTTAATTTTTTGCTCTTCAGGTACGTTGTAGCCAATGCAGGGTACCGTCTGGAGCTGCTGCAGTACCTTGTTGACGATAGCCGTTTCTTCGGGGATACCCAGGGTTGAGAAGATGCAGCTTCGCAGGGTGGGGTCAGGAACATTAACTTCGAAGGTTTCTTCATCAGGATCAATCAGGGGCGGACGGTAGAAGGGGTCCTCGTAGCGGTCGGGAAACAGCTTCCAGAAGATAGGGAGAGGACGCTCAGGCGCCTGGGGGTCGCCGGTATAGATTTCAAAGGTGGCGACAAAAGGCGCACCTTTATCGCCGGAGTAGAAGCCGACGATGCGTTCTGAGAGCTGGGTAATCACCGGGGTATGTGAGTAGACCAGCAGAGTATTGCCGCGAATTTCCCAGGCTAAATCGGGGAGGTCTGCGATGGCTTCTTGGGTTGCGTTTGCGGGGCCTGTGCCTGCCATGGTGTTAGCGGTTGAGGCATCGACAAGAAGTTGTTTTGTGGCGAAATCAATAGTCAGGTTTTTGAAATGTACATCGAGGTAGCCGTCGTATTTGCTCCAGTGCACGTGGCCGGTGAAATGGAGTTTGACGGGGTTCTCGGGGTCAAAGGTTTGGCCGGGTTTTGCTTGCCATTCGATGTCTTTAGTACCGGCTACTAGACCTGCGCCGTCGAGAAAGTTTTCTGAGCTAGCCCCCAGATAGCTCCGCCAGCTATTGACGTAGTTCCAGTTGGCGCTACCTGCTACCAGGCGGTTTTCTTCCGAGGCTGGCAGGCTATCAACGCTAGCAAAGGTGGCGGGTAGGTCAGTAGCAGTGGGTGTGGCACTGGCGGTGGGAGCTGCGGCTCCGCCCATAATGAGCGCCGTAGTGAGAGCGGTTGTAGCGAGTAGTGGCTTCACGTCAGTCGTCCTTGATGAGGTGGTGTGTAGGGAGAACACCAGCAGCCCATTACGTTTTACTTAGGGCTACCTTATAAATAAGTTTGGGTGCCTAAATATAATAATGAGGTAGGCCAAAACAAGACAAGGCCACCAGGGCAATTAAGTTATATTTTTATAACCTATTTATGATGAGTCACTGGCGCTTCATCTCCGCAGGCATCTATTCACTCCCCTGTGCGAAGATAGGAGCTATGACTTCCACTTTCCCTCCCGCCTCAGCTCCCACCGCCTGCGTCTGGATTAACGGTGATGCCGCCGAGGCTGCCACCTACTATGCACAAGCCCTGCCGCTGACTGCGTCCGCCCCGGCTCCCGGTATGGGCACCCTCAGCATAGACGGCACCGACCTGCTCCTGCTGGGAGCGGACGCCCGCGCCAAGCTACTGAGCATGGGCAAGATAGATTTGAACCAACTGTAGAGAGCCTATGAACCTGCTCGCTTACGCTCAGAAGCACCTGCACGACACTCCGCAGGAGCGTCCGCTCACCCACGTTGACCTCTGCCTGCTCAATGAGCTGGCCTACCTCCCCCTCGATGCGGTTGCCGAGCACCATGCCGGGTTTGCCTACGGGCTAGGTGTGGCGCAGATTTACCAGGAGTTCTACAGCGACAGCGAGCTGCGCGCCAACTGGTTCTTGGCTACCGCCCAGCGGCTGCAGCTGCTTAAGCTGGTGGCGGCGTCCGCCCGCTTTGCCGGGCTCAAGTTCTACCGTTATGAGGCGCAGCAGGACGACGCAGAGCAGGTTCAGTTTGCGGCTCTCACCCTGGTGCTCCCCGGGGTGCTCAAACAGGTCATCTTTCGCGGCACCGACGATACGCTGACCGGCTGGAAAGAGGATTTTCATCTGGCTGCCCGGCAGCAGATCCCAGCCCAGGCACTGGCGGTTGATTACCTCTCACGTGCCCTGGCCCGGGCGCCGAAGACGCCCCTGTATGTCACCGGCCATTCTAAGGGCGGGCACCTGGCTGTACACGCAGCCAGCATGCAGAGCGAGCAAGCCCAGAATCGTATTGACGAGCTAATCACCTTTGACTCCCCCGGCTTTGTGCCCGACTTTCTCGACCACCCCGGCTACCGGCGTACCCTGGGTAAAACGGTGGAGTATATTCCGGTCGACAGCATCGTGGGCCGTCTGATGTTCAAGCAGGGCAGCCCGCAGGTGGTAGCCAGTAGCTTCTTCGGTCTGGTTCAGCATTCCATTTTTAACTGGCATGCTGATACTCGGGGGCGCTTCATGCTAGCTGAGCACCCCACGCCCGCCAGCGACCGGGTTGAGACGGTCACCCGGGCCTGGCTAGAGTGCCACTCCCCCGAAGAGGTGCAGCAGGTGGTGGATATTTGTTTTGGCCTAGCCATGGATGAGGGCTACACCAGCCTGCTAGCTATTAGCCAGAACATTGTGCCCTTCATCCAGCTCATGCGCGCTAAAGCCCAGGAGCTTGACCCCGAAACCTACCAGCTAGTGCAGGGCGCCCTCGATGATTTCTTGGTCTTGTGGCGCCAGACCCGCAGTGAGCAGCGGAAGGCGAGCGGGAGCGTCCTTAAAATAGCTAGGCCCCGGCTTCTTCCCACCGTGCGGGTGGGGAGCCGGGACCTGGCTGATTTATTCTCTACTGAGCGGGGCGGACGCCTGCCCTAGCTGACGGTGACGCGCACGCCGGTCTTGGGGCGGGTCAGCATCTGAGTCATGCTGAAGGTGGTATCTTCGGCGTCTTCAGAGATAGTGACATTATCTGCTGAGAGCGCTGCGATGGTGGAGGACAGCGCAGCCACCGCGATTTTCTCGCCGGGGCAACGGTGACCGGTGAGCACATCGCCGCCGCCCTGGGGAATGAAGCCCTTGATCGCTTCATAGTCGGGCTGGTCGAGGAAGCGCTGGGGGTCGAAGCTGGTGGCGTTCTTCCAGAGCTGGGGTGAGGTGTTGGTGCCCAGAATGTCCAGCAGGACGCGCTGGCCCTTCTGAATCGGGCAGCCCGAAAGTTCTGTATCTTCTTTGACCATGGCGGGGAGCATGGGAACGAAGGGGTACTTGCGGCGGGTTTCCTGGGCGAAAGCAACGGCTTCAGGGATGTTAACTAGGCGACCGTCGGCGTCTTCCACTGCCTTCTTGACCTTAGCAGCCCACTCGGGGTTCTCGACCATAGCGACGGCTGCGAAAGCGGCGAAGCGGGAGACAGCCACGGTGGGGCGGGTAAGGTTCTGCAGCTCAATACCGGCCAGCTTGGCAGTGACCAGCTCGCCCTTTTCGTCGCGCAGGTCAGCCATGTGGCGTACTACCGAGTCGGGTTCGACGGTCAGTTCGCCGGAGCGCACCTTTTCGATGAGATCTTCGGCCCAGGCATCCAACTTCTTGCGGTCGATCCAGGAGAGCACGTTCTGCTTGAGCTCACCGAAGGTGTCGAGCAGGTGGCTCATCTGGGTAGCGCGCTTGTTGAGCTCGCGGTCGGACGCGGGCACCCCGGCCCAGCGGAAGGCGGCGCGACCGTAGGCTACAGCAACATCGTCGTAGATGTTACCGGGGTTGGTCTTCCAGCGTTCAATAAGGGCCTTCATTTCTTCTTCAACGAAGCCCTTGAAAGCCTCAACGCGCTCGTCGGCGTAGGCCATTTCAGCCATCTTGGCCTTACGAACCTTGTGGGCTTCACCGTCGAGGGTGTGAACGGCGCCTTCGCCAAAGAGGGGGCCCTGGATTGCTGCGGGCATGGCGCCTCCACGGCTAATCTTGGACTCGTCGTAGAAGAAGTCCACGGCTTCTTCGCCGCGAATCAGGGTTGCGGTGCCACCCAGAGCGGAGAAGGTGACGGGGCAGTGAGACTCTGCGGAGACCCCGGCCTTGCGGCGCTGGTGCGACATAAAGAGGTAGCCCTGCTTGATGAAGCTGGGCAGCTGGTCATTCAATAGGTTTTTTACGGGTGTGATGCTCATACCAACAGTTTACTTTCTTTCAGCGGGTATTTAGACCAGCTGGTCAGGCGTGCCGCCCACCGTTTAACCTGCACTAGCTACCCTAAGGCTGCACTGGTTGAGAACTTACGAGAAATATCTTTTCTGGGAGTTTGTTTCGGGTAAGCTGAACACCACACACCACGCTACTCACCGGGAGCAATCATGTCTTTTTCACTAGGCCGAGCCGCGTCAGCTACTTCGCTGTGTGCAGTTCTTCTTTTCTCCGCCTGTGGCGGTCAGGGTAACGTTGCGGCACCCACCGCAGCACCAAGCACCGTATCTTCTTCGGCGACTTCTTCGCCGAGCCCCTCAACATCTGAGGCGAGCACTACCCCTAGCCCCGCCCCGCAGGTTACTGAAACCTCAGAAGCACCATCTCCTGTAGCTGCTACCGAGCAGCCTGCGCCTTCACCCTCTGCTGAGCCCGCTGTCGCTGAAGCGGAGGGACCCGCTGTCACGGCAGGCACCGACTGCGGCCCCAGCAATACCGGCTTCACCACGCTCGTCCTAGCGGAGGGCTCAGCCTCGTGCGCCGAAGTACAGCAGGTGTTTGCAGACTTCAATGCACAGTTCACGGGATCTAGTGAACAAGTAAACGTCGGTGGATATCTCTGCCGTTCTTACATGCCGCTTGAAACAAGATTCATGGGCCGCACCGTCTCATGTGAGGGCAATGGGAACAGGCTCGAGGCAATGACTGACTATCGACTGGGTGGAATTCCTATCGGCGATCCGAAACCGTATACACAAACTTCAATGACCGGTCATTTTTCAATCACAGCACAAGCCCATGGCGTGAGCTGTAGCTTGGGTGAAGGTAACCACCTTGCGTGCGTCAAACCTAGCGGAGGCAATACAAACCTCGTTATAACTCTGGACCAGAACGGTGCCCTGGTTCAGGATGCTAGTAAAGAAAGCGTTGTCAACACTGATGTAGCTGCTCTGCCGGTGGGGTACTCCATCAACACAGAAAAAGCTTCTTGCCTCAACGACGGCACCTACCTTGTATGTAGCACCGGAACTGCATCGTTCAAGATGAACGCTACTGAATTTATTGAGTTCTAACAGTAGTTAAAAGTATAAGGACGCCCGCCCCACCTCCCTGCCTCAAGCAGGAGAAGGTGGGGCGGGCGTCCTTTTCTAATACCGGCTTATGCCGCTAGCTTTAGGCAGGCATAATCAGCGAGAGTACGAAGACCCAGACACAGAGGATAACCAGCAGAGCCAGCGAGTACTTGATGGCTGCGTTGGTGATCTTTGATTCCTGGCCAGACATGTTCACCGATGCCGCCGCAATCGCGATGGACTGGGGTGAAACAACCTTAGCCATCACACCGCCGGCAGTGTTAGCTGCAACCAGCAGGCCGGAGTTGGCGCCAATCTGGCTTGCGGTGGTAGCCTGCAGGCCGGCGAAGAGAGTGTTGTTGTTGACCACGGAGCCGGTGACGAACACGCCAATCCAGCCGATGATGGGCGAGAAGAGCGGGAAGATAGAACCGACAGCGGCCAGGGCCAGAGCCAGGGCGGAGGACATACCGCCGAAGTTCATCACGTTAGCAACAGCCATGACCAGGCAGATGAGCAGAATGGGCTGCCAGAGCTGCTTCCAGGCGCCGCCGAGTTCTTCGAAGGCGGCCTTCCAGCTGATGTTAGAGATAGCGATGGTGATGAGGGCGGCGAAGAGGATAGCGGTACCTGATGCGCCGAAGAGGGTCCAGTTCCAGACTGCCTTCATGGCGGTTTCTTCTGCCACGATGGGAGCGACCTGGGAAATCTGGCCGTGCAGGGCGGGCATCTGGACGGGGATGGTGGTCCAGTTAAGGGCACCCGCTGCGCTGGTTTCGGTCTCAGACTTGACCAGACCCTTGATGAGCGGGGTCGACCAGAGCAGAATCATGATGGACAGAATGATGAAGGGGCTCCAAGCCTTGACGACGCCGGAGAAGGTGAAGGCGCTGGGGCTCTTCTTAAGTTCTTCGAGGGAGGGGGCGCCGGGTTCGCGGTAGATGTGGGCGGGCTGCCACTTCATCATGGTGACGGCCAGCAGAATAAGGCCAAGCAGGAAGGGGATGATGTCTACGAGTTCGGGGCCGATAGCCAGCAGGACGCCTGCCTGGGCAGCGGAAACGATAACGCCCAGACCCAGGGCAACCAGGCCGGTTTCTTTGAGGCCGCGGATGCCGTCCAGCATCATGACCAGCAGAACGGGGATGAAGATGGTGATAATCTGCAGGACCCAAACCATCATGGAGTTCAGTTCAGCCTGGGGCACACCGGAGACGGTGGAGCCGGTGAGGACGGGGATGCCGATAGCGCCGTAGGCACCGGAGGCAACGTTGGAGACCAGAGCCAGAAGACATGCCTTGACGGGTTCAAAACCGAGGGTTACCAGCAGGGCTGCACAGATAGCAATCGGGATACCGAAGCCTGCGGCACCTTCGAGGAAGCCGCCGAAGCAGAAGGCAATCAGGAGCACCTGGATACGCTGGTCAGCTGAAATTGCGGAAACCGAACCGCGAATCACTTCGAAGTTACCGGCGCGGACGGTGATGCGGTACAGCCAAACGGCCATGAGCACAATCCAGCCGATGGGCCACATACCGGAGAGGAAGCCGTAGCCGATGGCTGAGAGGGAGGACGCGAAGGGCATACCGAAAACGAGAACGGCCAGCGCCACGGCTGAGGCCAGGGATACGAGGGCTGCGTGCAAACCCTTCATTTTTAGGACGGTGAGCCCTAAGAGGAAGACGAGGATCGGCACTGCCGCCACGAGGGCTGAGAGTGCCTGGTTGTTCAGTGGGTCGTAGACCTGCTGCCACATGAGGATGGGTTCCTTCGCTGCGGAGGCGTGTTCCGCGGTTGGTTTTGTGTGCTGTTTGCACTTTTCTACCTCCTAAATTACCACCAATTCACACACAAAACTTATGGAAACCAACCGTATGAGAGGGCATCTATAAAGGTCAAAAATAACCTAAGGGAGCCTGTCTACATCTCACGGGTGCAAACCGAGTGAAATTTTTATATATCACCTAGTCAAAAGTATATTTTTACGCCTAGTCAACATGTTCCATTCCAGTTAGAAACACACCTACCCTAACGCCGTGGACTTGCTTACATCTGCAACAGTTTCTACTGCCATAGCCACACCGACCCCATGAAACCCACAGAACCTCACATTCCAGCACGTAAGTTCCCCTCAGAGTCATCAGTTGAGCTTTTCCTCTAGCGAGTTCACAATATTTTTATAGTTTGATGCGGTAACGTTGCGCGCTCGGCTTTTCTGCCAGGTCAGCTAGGGTTCTCTCCAGGCTGGTGATGCGGATGCCCGGGGCGAGCACGGTGGTATCGGTGGGCAGATGCAGCTCCCCGTGGTGCACGGTGTAGTCTTTGGCGCGGGTACGGTGGTAGCAGTAGACATGTACCGTCTCGGGCAGACTTTCTAGGGGCAGCCCATGGAGTAGGGCGGCTGTCTGGTGGGAAAAGATAATTCCGGGGCAGGATGCCGCCAGGGCCAGCACCCGGGCAAGATAAACTTCTTCCGGCGTGAGGCTTTCCCAGTCGGTGCGATGCAGATAGAAACCGCGTGCTACCCGCCGGTAGAGCCCCCGCGCTATTGCGGCCTCAAGCCGGTAACGGTTAGGGTAGCGGGCGGTGAGCTGCTGACAGGTGAGTAGTTTCTGGTTGAGTTCTTCTAGCTGAGTCATGCCACTAGGCTAGAAAAACCAGGGCTGGCCAGTACAGGCAGGGGCAGCCTGTGGATAACCTCGCAACCACACCCACCCCGTATTTTCCGGGCAAACCCGGGGCGCGGGCGTCCGCACCTCCCCGAAAACGGTGGAGCCGTGACGCGACTATGACACCCGGTAAACGATATCCACAGGGCAGCTTCACCAGCTACCCCCGCTTTTAGGCAACAAAAAAGCTCCGGCCACTAGGTTTTACCCTAGTGGCCGGAGCTTTATCTGTCGGGTTGACAGGATTTGAACCTGCGACCCCTTGACCCCCAGTCAAGTGCGCTACCAAGCTGCGCCACAACCCGATTGTCTCTCGTGAACTTTGCTGTTCCCTTGAGCACTCGTATAACTATACACGCCTCTTTGAGAGAGTGCAAAATCGAAAACCGGGTTTTTGGGGCTTTTTTGGAGCGTTTTAGGTCACACTTCAAATAGGCCGGTGTTAGCGGCGTCCGCCCTTACCTGACTTACCGCTCTGGCGCTCCCCCAGGCTGCGGCGCTCACGCACGCGCATGGTGATGTCGATGGGGGTGCCGGTGAAGTCGAAGGTTTCACGCAGACGGCGGGCGATGAAACGGCGGTAGCCGGGGTCAAGGAAGCCGGTGGTGAAGAGAACGAACTTGGGCGGGCGGGAGGAAACCTGGGTACCGAAGAGGATACGGGGCTGCTTACCGCCACGCAGGGGGTGGGGGTGGGCTGCCACGATTTCACCCAGGAAGGCGTTCAGACGGCCGGTGGGGATGCGGGAGTCCCAGGATTCCAGTGAGTGTTCCAGGGCGGGAACCAGCTTGTCCTTATGCCAGCCGGTCTTGGCTGAGATGTTGACGCGAGGTGCCCACTTCACGTGGGCCAGGTCGCGCTCAATCTCGCGTTCGAGCATTTCGCGGCGGTCTTCGTCCAGGGTATCCCACTTGTTGAAGGCCAGAACCATGGCGCGGCCGGCGTCCACAGCCATCTGCACGATGCGGATGTCCTGCTCACTCAGGGGCTCAGAAACATCCAGGAGCACCACGGCAACCTCGGCACGCTCAATAGCGGTCTGGGTACGCAGGGAGGCGTAGAAGTCAGCACCCTTGGCCATGTGCTGGCGGCGGCGGATACCCGCGGTATCAACGAAGCGCCAGGGGCGGCCGCCCAGTTCAACGATTTCGTCCACGGGGTCGCGGGTGGTGCCGGCCAGGTCGTTGACCACGGCGCGCTCTTCACCGGCCAGCTTGTTGAGCAGGGAGGACTTGCCCACGTTAGGGCGGCCGATCAGGGCGATACGGCGGGGGCCACCCAGAGCTTCGGGTTCGGCGTACTGGGAGTACTCGGGCATAACCTCAAGCAGTGCGTCGAGCAGGTCAGCTAGGCCGCGGCCGTGCAGGCCAGAGACCGGATAGGGCTGGCCCATACCGAGTGACCATAGGGCGTGAACTTCGGGCTCCTGGTGGCTATCGTCAATCTTGTTGGCAATCAGCAGGATGGGCTTGTCGATGCGGCGGAGCATACGCACAA
Source organism: Rothia sp. L_38 (assembly GCF_050689125.1). Classification (NCBI taxonomy): domain Bacteria; kingdom Bacillati; phylum Actinomycetota; class Actinomycetes; order Micrococcales; family Micrococcaceae; genus Rothia; species Rothia sp. L_38. The sequence continues at coordinate 222,782 of NZ_JBOEQD010000003.1, forward strand.
TCGCTTCGTCGGTGGCTGAAATACCGACCATGGCATCTACCACGAGCAGGACGACGTCGGCGTGGGCAACAGCGATTTCTGCCTGGGCAGCTACCTGGGCGTCGATTCCCTTGGCGTCGGCTTCCCAACCGCCGGTGTCGACCAGGGTGAAGTCCTTGCCGTTGTGTTCAGCCTTGTAGGAGACACGGTCACGGGTGACGCCGGGCTTATCTTCAACCACGGCTTCACGGCGGCCGAGGATTCGGTTGATAATGGTGGACTTGCCGACGTTGGGGCGGCCGACAATAGCGACGACGGGGTCAGCTTCCTGGTTGTCGTCCTCGTCGATGTCGAAGCCCCAGGTGCCCAGTAGGGCGCGGTCTTCTTCGTCCAGTTCGTAGTCTTCGAGGCCGGCCAGTAGGGCTTCTGCGCGCTGGTTGGCTGTTTCATCGTCGATTTCGGCGAGGCGGTCCGATACGTCATCGTCGCCGCCGCCGAGGAACTTGACCTCGTAGTCGTCGTGGGGGGTGAGTTCGTCGCTCATGGGCGATACCTCCTGTGGTGGGTTCCGGCGGGTGCCGGGGCGTTGGTAGATAAGTTTAGTTGAGAGTGGGCGGACGCGGGTGCGCGGCTGTCCGTTTAGCGGTTGAGCTGGCCTTCGACGGCTTCGATGACCGCTGCGATGGTTTCTTCGAAGTTGAGTTCTGACGAATCAACGAGGGCTACGCCCTCGGCTGCTTCGGTGAAGCTGGTGACTTTGGAGTCCTTGGCGTCGCGGGCTGAGACCTGGGCGGCAAGCTGCTCGGAGTTCTGGGTGCCACCCAGCTGCAGGCCGCGGCGGGCCAGTCGGACTTCTTCGCTGGCGGTGAGCAGGACGCGGGCATCGGCATCGGGGGCAACGACGGTGGTGATGTCGCGGCCTTCTGCCACCATGCCGGTCTTGGATCGAGCGATGAAGTCCCGTTGCAGGTCAATGAGGATCTGGCGGACGTCCAGGTTGGAAGCAACTGCCGAGACTGCCTCAGAGATACGGGGCTCGCGGATAGCATCGCGCACGTCCACTCCCCCGACCTCGATGACCTCTTCATCAGGGCTGGTGCCCTGCACGTAGGGGAAGCTGCGGGCGGCAGCGACCAGGGCTACGGCGTCCTCGGTATCAACCCGGGTATCGAGGCAGTACCAGGTCAGGGCGCGGTACATAGCGCCGGTGTCCAGGTATTCGAGCCCGTAGTGGCGGGCTACAGCTTTAGATACCGAGGACTTGCCAGAACCTGAAGGGCCGTCAATGGCGATCACGAGCTTGTCAGACATAGTTTTCTTCCTTACTTGACGACCTTCCAGCCGCGGCTGGTGAGGTCTTCGATGAGTTTTTCGTGTTCATTGGGGTTGACCGAAATTTCGGCCATGCCGACCTGGGCACCGGGTGAGTGTTCCAGGCGTAAGTCCTCCAGGTTGACGCCCAGTTCGCCGATTTCAACCAGCAGGCGGGCCAGAGTGCCGGGGGTGTCATCCACCAGCACGGTCAGCTGAGCAAAGGCTGACGGTGAGCCGCCGTGCTTGCCGGGTATGCGGGACACGCCCGAGTTACCTTCGCTCATGAGCTGGGCGATATCGAGGCGGGATCCGGCGGCGGTGGGGGCTTCCAGGGTGCTAATGAGGCGCTCTAGGTCCTCGCGTACCCCGTAAAGGGTCTGTACCACAGGCTCCGCGTTAGCCGAAAGAATCTGCACCCACAGCCCGGGATCCGAGGCTGCGATACGGGTAGTGTCGCGTAGCCCCTGCCCAGCCAGGCCGAGCGCATAGAGGGGGGTATCCTGCAGGCGGGAGGCCAGCAGGGAGCTCATCACCTGGGGAACATGGGAAATCAGGGCGACGGTGCGGTCGTGCTCTTCCACGTCCATATGGGTGATGGTTGAGCCCAGTTCAGTTGCCAGCTGTTGGGCTACCTTGATCAGTTCGGGGCGCACGGTCTCATGGTCGCAGAGCACCCAGGGGCGGGCTGAGAAGAGCTCACCGCGAGCAGCCACGGGGCCGGATTTTTCGCGCCCGGCCATGGGGTGGGTGCCCAGGTAGCGGCTCACATCGGCCCCTGCTTCCCGCACCGCGCTCAAGATACCTGACTTCACCGAGGCTATGTCGATGACAAAGGACGCCGGGTAGTCGGCGAGCGCGCGCACCACCAGGTCGGCGGTGACGTCCGGGGGTGCCGCCACGACGACCAGCTGGGGGGTAAGTTCCAGCTGGTCGGGGGCGTCCTGCCCTGTTTTCCCTTGCCATTCGCTGGCTAGGGCCCGCAGGGAGGTACCGGCGCCGATGTCTTCGGCGACGGCTTCAGTGGTGGGTGAGATATCGGAGATGTAGACCGTGTAGCCGCGGTGGCTCAGGCCCAGCCCGATGGAGGAACCCAGCAGGCCCGCGCCAATTACCAGGACAGGGCCGTGCAGGTGGGAGTCGAAGACGGTGGGTGAACCGCTCATTACATGCCTACCGAGGCCAGCAGCTTACCGATTTCGACCTTGGACAGGTTACGTACGGTGCCCTGCTTCTGGGAGCCGATGTGGATGGGGCCCATCTCTACGCGCACGAGCTTCTCGACGGGGTAGCCGACATGCTCGAACATGCGGCGGATGATGCGGTTCTTACCGGAGTGGATGGTGACCTCAACAAGCACGTGGCCGGGGGTTGAGTCGACCAGCTTGAACTCGTCGACGCGGGTGACACCGTCCTCCAGGCGCAGGCCCTTCTTCATGGCTGCACCGATGCCGGGTTCCATGGGGCCGGGTACCTGTACCAGGTAGGTCTTGGGCACCTCGTAGGAGGGGTGGGTCAGGCGATTGGCCAGTTCACCGTCATTGGTCAGCAGGAGCAGACCTTCGGTTTCAACGTCCAGGCGGCCCACGTGGAAGACGCGTTCGGTCATGGATGAGCGCAGGAAGTTGGAGATGTTGGGGCGGCCGTCGGGGTCGTCCATAGCTGAAACAACGCCGGCGGGCTTGTTCAGCACCATGTAGACCAGCTTGTCGTTGGTCTGGATGGTCATGCCGTCGACCTGGATGGTGACCTGGTCGGGGTTAACACGTACGCCGAGTTCGGTTACAAGGACGTCGTTGACGGTCACTCGACCCTCTTCAATCATTTCTTCGCAGACGCGGCGGGAGGCCACACCAGCGGAGGCCATGACCTTTTGCAGGCGGACGCCCTCGTGGTCGTAGAAGGGGTAGTGGTCGACGGGTGCGTTCTTGGGGCGGCGCGGACGGTGGGGGCCAAAGTTCTTGGAGCCGCGGTTAGCGGGGCGGAACTCGCCCATTTCCTTAGCGAAGGGCTGGCCTGAGCGGAACTTGGGGCCCTTGCCGGTACCAGCCTTGCGGGGGCCACCGGGGGCACCGGGCTTAGCGCCCTTGTTACCGGCGAAACCTGAGCGGCCTGAGCCGCCCTTACCGGCTCCGCCCTTGCCAGCGCCGGCGAAACCCTTGCCGCCGCGTCCGGCTCCTGCTTTGCCTGCACCGGGGCGGCCGCCGCGGTTTGAGTTACCTCGTGATGAGTTGTTTCCGTATGCCATTTCTTTTATCTCTTTCCTCTGTGTCGTAGTTTCTGGTGATGCCGCAGCTAGCGTGTGCGCTAGCTGGGGTCATCCAAGTCTAGGGTGGTGCTGCTGCCCACCTCGTGGGGGTCGGGTAGGTAGGGAGCCAGGGCGGGAAGCTCGTCGAGGGAGTTCAGCCCCAGCTTTTCAAGCAGGGTGTCGGTGGTGATGTACTGGGTGGCCCCGGTTTCATCGGGAACGGTCTCGGTGATGAGGCCGCGCTGTAGGAGGTTGCGCACCGCCGCGTCCGCCGAAACCCCGCGTACCTGGGCGATATAGGCCTTGGTGGCCGGTTGCTGGTAGGCAATGACGGCCAGGGTTTCGAGGGCTGCCTTGGTGAGTTTGACGGTCTGGGCACCCACCACGAACCGGCTGACCCAGGGTGAAAAATCAGCCCGGGAGTAGAGCCGCCAGCCACCTGCCACTTGGCGGAGTTCAAAGCCGCGGGGCTCGTGGGTGCCGGTGGCATCGTCGTAGCCGTCGTAGTCGCGCATCAGCTCGTCGAGGGCGGTTTCGATGGCTCGTTCTGAGACGATCAGGGCCGCCGCGAACTCGCGGACGCTCACCGGCACCTCGGCTACCGCCAAAATCGCCTCGATAGCGGCTTTCACGCCGCCGGGTTGGAGCTCAACTCGGTTGAGTTCGTGGGCGGACGCCGCCACCTGCGGAGCGGCTTTCGTTGGCTTAGCAGCGGGTTGGGGTACCACCGGGGAGGTTTCTTCTGGTACTGGCTCGGGTTGCGGTGCTGGCTCAGGTTCGGGCTCCTGCTCCGGTTCAGCCTCCCAGCTGCCAGAGAGCAGAATCTTAAGGTCATCGTCGGTGTAGTCGGGGTTCCCGCTCATTCTGTCTCTCCTTCCCGGTGGGCGGTTGCTGGGCTTTCAAGGCGCAGGGTGATGGGGCCCAGGGCCTGGCTCTGTTCTACGGCGAGTTTGCCCTCTTTATAGAGTTCTAGCACCGCAAGAAAACGGACGGCCACGACTTCGCGGCTGGCGGCGTCCGCGCAGGCCTCGGCGAAGCTCAACTGCCCACCGCTCTCCCCCAGCTTGGCCAATAGTGTCGCTTCTTCGGCTGCGATGGTGGTGGCCGGGGTGTAGATGTGGCCGGTGTCGATGTGCTCGGGCTCCGGCTCGATGTCGGGGTCTTCGTGCAGGCGCAGGGCGTGGGCGGCAATCTCAGCAAAGGCCTGCGGGGTTAGGTCGAAGACCAGCTCGGGTAGTACCTTGGTGAAGGCCGGTTCGAGGGCGACGGTGCGGGAAAAGCGCTGGTTTTCTGCGGTGAATCGCTCTTCGAGCACGCTTGCTACCTCGCGGTAGGCCCGGTACTGAAGCAGGCGGGCAAAGAGCAGGTCGCGGGCTTCAAGCAGGTCGGGGTTAGCGGCTAGAGCTTTGTCGCTGCGCGGGAGCAGTCGCGCTGTTTTGAGTTCGAGCAGGGTGGAAGCGGTGACGAGGAAGTCGCTTGCGGTGTTGAGGGCGGCGTCGCTGCCGTCTTCAAGCAGGGGTCGGATGTAGGTGAGAAATTCGTCGGTGACTTCGGCCAGGGCGATATCGGTGATATCGAGTTTACGGCGGGAAATCAGGGTGAGCAGCAGGTCGAAGGGGCCTTCGAAGTTACTCAGGGTGAGCGTAAAGGGCGCAGGGGCGCTCTGGGTAAGTGTGTTCGGTACCGTCACGGCAGCGAGTCTCCTGTGGGTCTTTGAGCCAGGATTTGGCGGCTTCTCATGAGCCGTTCTTTTTCTGTGTTTTAACCATTGTGCCCGCCTGCCCCGAGGTTCTTCAAGGGCAGACGGGCAAAAGTAGCCTAGAGCATAGGGGCAGGTGCGTTTAGGGGGCTCCGCCGCGGGAGATCAGCTCGCGAGCCAGCTGGCGGTAGGCATCGGCACCGGGGTGGTTCGAGGCGTACGACAGGATAGGCTCTGCCGATACGGAGGCATCGGGGAACTTAACGGTGCGCTTGATGACGGTGTCGAAGACCTTGTCACCAAAGGCGTCAACGATGCGGGCCAGCACCTCTTTTGAGTGTAGGGTGCGGGAGTCGAACATGGTGGCCAGCACTCCGTCAATTTCGAGCTTGGGGTTCAGACGGTCCTGGACCTTTTCGATGGAGTCCACCAGCAGGGCTACCGCGCGCAGGGCGAAGAACTCGCAGATGAGCGGGATGATGACGCCGTGGCTGGCGGTCAGGGCGTTGACGGTGAGCAGGCCCAGGGAGGGCTGGCAGTCAATCAGGATAACGTCGTAGTCGTTTTCGACCTTACGCAGGGCGCTGGCGAGAACCTGCTCGCGGGCGACCTCGTTGACCAGCTGCACTTCTGCTGCGGAGAGGTCGATGTTGGCGGGGAGCAGATCGATGTTCTCAAATTCGGTGCTCTGGATAACCTCGCGGATGTCGACCTTGCGGTCCATCATGACGTTGTAGACGGTGAGGTCGAGTTCGTGGGGGTTGGCGCCGAAACCGGCGGACAGCGCGCCCTGGGGGTCGAAGTCGACGAGTAGGACGCGGCGTCCGGCTTCTGCGAGCGCGGCACCGAGGTTGATGGTGGAGGTGGTTTTTCCGACGCCGCCCTTTTGGTTGACCATGGAGATGATGCGGGCGGGCCCGTGGGTGGAGAGGGGGGCGGGGTCGGGGTAGATGCGCAGGGGGCGGCCGGTGGGGCCGAGCTGCTCAGCGCCGGTTTCAGTCACTGTGTTTCACCTTTGGTTGGGTTCAAGACTTTTACCTACCAGTTTAGCTGGTGGGTGCAAGTCATCACCTTCTAGTTCATTTCAACGACGATTTTGCCGGGGCCACCCTTACCTGCGGCGAGCAGGTCGAGGGCTTCTTCCAGGCGGTCAAAGGGCAGGGTCTGGGCGACCAGGGGCTTGATAGCACCAGATTCGATAGCGGGCGTATAGCTCTTGAGCTGGTCTGCCTCGGCCCGCATGAAGAGGAACTTGTAGGTCACGCCGAACTTCTTGGCAGCAGCCCGCTCTTTTCGGCTGAGGAACCACATGACCGGGGCCAGGGCCTTCTTGCCGAGCTGGGCGGCGAAGTCGGTGTCGGGGGCGCCAACCACGGTCACCAGGGTACCGCCGGGAGCCAGTACCTTCATGGAACGAGTGGTTTCCCCCTTGCCCAGGGTGTCGAGCACGATGTCGTAGCCCGAGATGTGCTCCTCGTAGTTCTGGGTGCGGTAGTCGATGACCACATCGGCGCCCAGGGTCTTAGCCAGCTCGACGTTCTGGGTGCTGACGGTGGTGGCGACGGTTGCGCCCAGGTGCTTGGCAACCTGAATGGCGATAGAACCCAGTCCGCCGGTACCGCCCTGAATGAAGACCTTGCTACCAGGCTTGATGGAGGCCTTTTCGGTGAAGGCCTGAATAGCGGTGAGTAGGACCAGGGGCAAGCCAGCAGCTTCAGCGTAGGTCAGATTGGCAGGCATAGGCGCAACCTGGGCAGCGTCTACAGCAACCTGCTCAGCAAAGCCACCAATAGCGTCAATAGGCAGGCGGGTAAAGACCTTATCCCCCACCGCATAGTCGGTAACCCCGTTGCCAACGGCGAGGACGTCCCCGGCGACTTCCTGCCCCAGGATAACCGGTAGCTGGTAGGGCAGCAGGCGCTTGAAGTCCCCGCGGGCAATCATGGAATCAAGCGGGTTAAGGCCTGCGGCGCGGACGCCAATAACCACCTGGCCGGGCCCGGCGACGGGGGCGGGGACGTCCGCCCACTGGGTAACGCCGCCGTCGGCGTAGGAGGTGAGGGTAAATGCTTTCATGGATTTCTCTTTCGGGTGGGTGATGATGGTGATGTTAGATTTAAGCGTCGGGGTGGGCTGCTAGGTAGCTGGCCCTGATATCTTCGATGACCGTATCCAGGGTGATTCCTGCTAGCTGGTCGGTCATGGCCTGCTCGGCGCGGGCGGCGATGGGGTCGAGTACCGCGTTGATGTGGCCCCCTACCGGGCATTCCGGGTTGGCGTTTTGGTGGGTATCAATGTGAATGTTGGGGTTAACGGCCCGGTAGATATCGAGCAGGGTCATTTCGGTTTTCGGCTTACCGAGCTGGTAGTCAAAGCTACCGGGGATGCGGTCAAGCAGGTCTGCTTTTTTGAGCAGGGAGATGATTTTGCGAATGTAGCTGGCGTTGGTACCCGCGCTGGTTGCTATGGCCTCAGAGGTGAGTTTGTCGTCGGCTTCCGAGAGCATGACCAGGGTGTGTACGGCGACCGAGAACTTGGTATCCACAGAACATCCTTTTTGTATTTGTTTTAGGAACAGATACAAATATAGGGTGTGAATCAACATGAATCAAATCTTCCCCAACTAACGAGCAGTCAGCACCCCAAAGAAGACTGCCCCTACTAGCAACATCAGGCTATAGAGAGCGGTCAGATTGGCATTCTTAATCCTTGTAAGCGCACCTGTGACAGCGTGAGCAAAGCCCGGGAAGCGATCCCAGCTTGCTTCGAGTAGCAGGTAGGGCCCAACCATACCGACTGTAAAGATGAGATAGGCCAGCACCCATTCAACCGCGTTGTGGCTCACCGTTGTGAGCAGACGACCCACCATATACATCGTTGCCATCGAACTCAAACCAATAGCCGAATTCAAGAAGCCTGCTAGCACAGCTTTCCGGGGCGAGAGGTGGGAGTTTTTCACCTTATACGCCCTCTTGGGGTGGTTTCTGCGCGTCCAGAGTAGAACTGCCGATAGTGCAAGCAGCAGAGCAGCAACGGCATCGATGCTCTTTCACACGAGGATTTTGCTCGCATCGCTGTGAACCAGCTGTATTAGGTTCTCTGGGTCAACGAAACGGAAGAGCATGACGAGGACGGTAGCCCCTATGACAATCCCGCCACTAATCCAGCGGACAATATGCATTTTGCTGGGGTCGTTAATGAGCGCCAGAAAGGTGATGCTGTAGAGCGAGGGGCTAAAGCCCATCATGAGTCCCAGTCCGAGCAGGGCAGGCGCAGCGGCGAGAAGGGTTGTCATGGCTACCAGTATGACATGGGCAACCAGCCCTACCCATTTCGCACTTTACCCCTGCCAGGGTAAGCCAAGGGGCTTATTCACAGAATGGGGTGAAGCAGGCTCACAGCGAAGCTGCTGGCTAGATGAAGTGAGCGGGTGCGAGCGCGCGAGCACATAAGAGCGAACGGAATCCGCCGTTAGGCGGGGCGTGAGGGTCAGGCTTACGCCTATTCCGCCCGCAGATTTATTTCCTCGCGCGCTCGGAATCTACTGGGCTCCATCCAGCGTGAGCCTGCGAAGCCCCTTACGAGTTAGCTACGCAGCACCTTAGCGATATCGTCCAGCACACTCATATCTTCAATAGTGGAGGGCACGGTGTACTGCTCGCCGTCGGCAATCTGGCGCATGGTCTTGCGCAGGATCTTGCCGGAGCGGGTCTTGGGCAGGCCGTCCACAATCTTGACGTCCTTGAAGTCGGCTACCGCACCGATATCATTGCGCACGCTGGCGATAAGTTCGGCGGCCAGCTGTTCTTCGGTGATGTCGGCACCGGCTTTGAGCACCACGTAGCCGGCGGGCCGCTGGCCCTTGAGCTGGTCAGCCACACCGATCACGGCACATTCAGCGACAGCAGGGTGGCCGGCGAGTACCTGTTCCATAGCACCGGTTGAGAGGCGGTGGCCCGATACGTTGATGACGTCGTCCGTGCGCCCCATGACGAAGACGTAGCCGTCTTCATCGATGTAGCCGGAGTCGCCCGTGGTGTAGTAGCCGGGGAAGGCATCGAGATAGGAGGAAATGTAGCGGTCGTCGTTGCCCCAGAGGGTGGGCAGGGTGCCCGGGGGCATGGGGAGTTTGATGGCAAGGTTGCCCTCTTCGCCAGGGCCGACGGGCTCGCCGAAGGGGTCAAGCACCTGCAGGTTGTAGCCGGGTGAAGGAACGGACGGGGAGCCGGGCTTCAGAGGCAGAGCTTCAAGACCGCGGGGGTTAGCCGCAATGGCCCAGCCGGTTTCGGTCTGCCACCAGTTATCAATCACAGGCACGCTCAGTTTCTCGGTGGCCCAGTGGTAGGTTTCGGGATCCAGGCGCTCACCGGCAACGAAGAGCAGCTGCAGGGAGGAAATATCGTAACCGCCGAGCAGCTCAGCTTCGGGATCAGCCTTGCGGATGGCTCGCAGGGCGGTAGGAGCTGTAAAGAGGGACTTGGCACCGGATTCCTGGATAACCCGCCAGAAGGCACCGGCGTCCGGAGTGCCAACAGGCTTACCCTCGTACAGAACGGTGGTTGCCCCGGCCAGCAGGGGGCCGTAGACAATGTAGGAGTGGCCCACAACCCAGCCCACGTCCGAGGCACACCACATCACTTCACCGGGGCCCACGTTGTAAATATTTTTCATGGTCCAGGTCAAGGCCACGGCGTGACCACCGTTATCGCGCACTACACCCTTGGGGGAGCCCGTCGTGCCGGAGGTATACAGAATGTAGAGGGGGTCGGTGGCCTTCACCTCGACAGGCGCGTGTGGCTGAGCTGCCTCAACGGCCTGACCCCAATCAAGCCAGGTCACGCCGGTGGAGTTCTCTTCAGCCCGGCGCACCGCATCAGATACCGAGTTCTCAAAGCCCTCACGTTCGAAGACCAGCACGGTCGCAGGCTTGGTCTGCGATAGCTCAATAGCCTTTTCTACGGCGGGGATGTACTCGATGCGGCGCTTGGGTTCCACACCGCCAGAAGCGGTCAGGACGACGGTGGGCGAGCAGTCGTTGATACGGCTAGCTAGTTCGTTGGGGGCAAAGCCGCCGAAGACCACCGAGTGCACGGCGCCCAGGCGGGCAACCGCCAGCATGGCCATGGCAGCCTGGGGAATCATGGGCATATAAATGAGCACGCGGTCGCCTTTTTCGACCCCGGCGGACGCGAGCGCCCCAGCAATTTTCTCTACCTCGCCTTTGAGTTCTGAGTAGGTGATGTTCTGGCGGGTGCCGAGCATGGCTGAGTCGTAGGTGATGGCGGTGCGATCGCCGTGGCCGGCTTCTACGTGGCGGTCAACGGCGTTGTAGCAGGTGTTGAGGGTGCCGTCGGGGAACCAGCGGTACAGAGGGGCGGCATCGCTATCAAGGGCGCGGGTTGGTTCGGTTGACCAGCTAATGGCCTGCGCCTGCTCTAGCCAGAACTCTTCCTGGTTTTCGATGCTGCGGGTATAGGTGTCAGCGTATATTGCCATGTGGGGTGCTCCTTTACGGACGCCGGTGGTGGGTTGTCATGAGGGAGTGACTCCAACCTAGTGCGAGGGGTCACATTTGGCAAGGTTTTGTATACAGAAATTTGTGAAACTGGTGAAAATGACACATTATTTCACGCATAGTCCGAAAAATTTTTCCCTTTTGTATACAAAACTCGGGTCGGTGTTTTAGAGTGGTCACAACCGCCAATTTCAGTGCAACACATCACAAAACTGTGAAAGGAGAGAGCGAATGAGAGCTGGTGAACTGGCCTATCAGAGCCTGCGCAGCGACATCATGGAGGGAATGCTCGCTCCCGGTTCTGTGATTGCAGAGGTAGAACAGTCAGAGCGTCTGGGGGTCTCTCGCACCCCCGTCCGCGAAGCTATATCCCGCCTTCTTGCCGAGGGTCTTGCCGAACCGGCACCGGGCCGCGGCGTCATCGTTGCACCGATTTCTCTAGCGAATGTGTACGCCCTCTTTGAGCTACGCACCTCGCTCGACAGCACGGCGGCAGCACTTGCGGCACGTCGAGGCGATTCCAAGGTCTTCAAAGAGCTGGCACAGGCCTTTGAAGAGGCATCATTTGCCCTGCACCGCGGAGAAGCCTCGCTGGCGGAGTACTACTCCCTGGTAGATGAGCTCGACACCGCGATCGACGCAGCAGCCAACAACCGCTACCTGCACCAAGCACAGACGTCCTTGCGCACCCAGCTCACCCGCATCCGCAAGCTTTCTAAAGCCAACCCCGTCCGGCTAGAGCAGGCGGCTGAAGAGCACGCCCAGATTGCCCGCTGCATCGCCTCCGGCGACCCGCAGCTTGCTGAAGCCGCTACCCGCCTGCACCTAGCCAATGCGCTCTACGCCATCGAAGAGGCCGCAGCCTCCCAGAGCCAGCACAGTCTTTTCAACCATCCAGAACCAACAGCCTAAGAAACCCCTCACCGGCGCCGCTGCCGGGAGGAACAACCTGAAAGGAAACATCAGTGACCAAGCTGCACTCCGTTCGAGTTTATAAGTCCGAAGAAAACCTGCCCCGCGAAGACCAGCTCGCCTACAAGCTCGCCCAGGTAGCTACCGACCCCGTTGAGGTACTCCCCGAGGTCGAAGAGATGGTTATCAACCGCATCATCGACAACGCCTCTGTCGCTATCGCTTCTCTCAACCGCGGCCCCATCATCTCCGCCCGTGACCAGGCCCTGACCCACGCCCACTCCCCCAACGGCAAGGGCGCAGCCATCTTCGGCGTCCCCACCAGCACCAAGGTCTCCCCCGAATGGGCAGCCTGGGCCAACGGCGTGGCAGTGCGCGAGCTCGACTACCACGACACCTTCCTGGCCGCAGAATACTCCCACCCCGGCGACAACATTCCCCCGATTCTGGCAGTAGCCCAGCACGTGGGCTCCACCGGCCGCGACCTGATTCGCGGTATCGCTACCGGCTACGAGGTCCAGGTCGACCTGGTCAAGGCCATCTGCCTGCACAAGCACAAGATTGACCACGTAGCCCACATCGGCCCCTCCGCCTCCGCTGGCATCGGCACCCTGCTGGGCCTAGATACCGAAACCATCTTCCAGGCCATCGGTCAGGGCCTGCACACCACCACCGCAACCCGCCAGTCCCGCAAGGGCGAAATCTCCACCTGGAAGGCTCACGCCCCCGCCTTTGCAGGCAAGATGGCAGTTGAAGCGGTTGACCGAGCTATGCGCGGTCAGACCTCCCCCGTGCCGATTTACGAGGGTGAGGACGGCGTCATCGCCTGGATGCTGGACGGCCCCGACGCCCACTACGAAGTGCCCCTGCCCGAGATTGGCGAGCCCAAGCGAGCCATCCTCGACACATACACCAAGGAGCACTCCGCTGAGTACCAGGCCCAGGCCTGGATTGACCTGGCTCGCAAGCTGCACCGCGAACACCCCGAATTCGCCAACCCCGAGAACATCGAGTCGATTGTTCTGCACACCTCCCACCACACCCACTACGTCATCGGCTCTGGCGCCAACGACCCCCAGAAGTACGACCCCACCGCCACCCGCGAGACCCTGGACCACTCCATCCCCTACATCTTCACCGTTATGCTGCAGGACGGCGAGTGGGACCACGTCGGCTCCTACGCCCCCGAGCGTGCCCAGCGCGAAGACACCGTAGCCCTCTGGCACAAGGTCACCACCGCCGAGGACGCCGAGTGGACCCGCCGCTACCACTCCAACGACCCCGCCGAAAAGGCTTTCGGTGGCCGCGTTGAAATCAAGCTGGCTAACGGCGAAACCTTCACCGAAGAGATCGCAGTTGCCGATGCCCACCCACTCGGCGCCCGTCCTTTCGCCCGCGAGGACTACATCGGCAAGTTCCGCAAGCTGGCCGAGGGCAAGGTTGCAGAGGCCGAACAGGATCGCTTCATCGAGGCCGCTGAAAACCTGGCTAATCTGGGTGCAGGTGAGCTGGACGCCCTCAACATCACCGCCTCCATCGAGCTGGAAACCGGCAAGAAGGGTATCTTCTAATGCTGTACGCCTCAAAAACTGCCGCCCAAAAGCGCAAGGACCTGCGCGACATGCTGGCCAGCGGCCAGATTCGCCAGTTCCCCGGCACCTACACCCCCATCTCAGCCCGCCTGATTGAAGAAAAGGGCTTTGACGGTATCTACATCTCCGGTGCGGTGCTGGCCAATGAGCTGGGCTTCCCGGACGTCGGCCTCACCACCCTCTCTGAGGTTGCCCAGCGAGCCGGGCAGATTGCCCGCGTCACCAACCTGCCAGCCATTGTGGACGCCGACACCGGTTTCGGTGAGCCCATGAACGTGGCCCGCACTATCCAGGAGTTCGAAGAGTACGGCCTGGCTGGCTGCCACATTGAGGACCAGTTCAACCCCAAGCGCTGCGGCCACCTCGACAACAAGAACATGGTCGATCTTGAAACCGCGACCAAGCGAATCAAGGCAGCAGCCGAGGCCCGCCGGGACGAGAACTTCCTGATTATGGCCCGCACCGACCTGCGCGGCACCTCATCCCTTGAGGAAACCATCAACCGTATCAAGGCTCTGGTCGATGCCGGCGCCGATGCGATTTTCCCCGAGGCCATGAAGAATCTCGACGAGTTCAAGGCTGTCTGCGACGCTGTGGACGTGCCGGTTCTTGCCAATATGACCGAGTTCGGCAAGAGCGAGCTTTACACCAAGGAACAGCTGGCTGAAGCGGGTATCTCAATGATTATCTACCCCGTCACCCTGCTGCGCTCCTCGCTGGGAGCCATGGAACGCGTCCTGGACACCATCGAGCGTGATGGCACCCAGGAGGCCTACGTGGACCAGATGTTCACCCGCTCCCGCCTCTACGACCTGGTCGACTACGAGGCCTACAACCAGTTCGACACCGGCATCTTCAACTTCGAGGTTCCCGGTAAGTTCGAAGCCTAAACGCACAAGGAGAAACAGACATGAGCGACAACGAGGTCAAAAAAGGTCTGGCCGGTGTAGTTGCTGATTACACCGCCATCTCAAAGGTCAACGCAGAAACCAACTCCCTGCTCTACCGGGGCTACCCGGTGCAGGAACTGGCAACCGTCCCCTTTGAGAAGGTAGCCCTGCTGCTCTGGAACGGGGAGCTGCCTACCGACAAAGAGCTGGCAGAGTTCACCGCTTTTGAGCGATCCCACCGTGAGCTACCGGCAGCGTTGAAGGCAGTCATCGACGCCCTGCCCACCGACTGCCACCCCATGGATGTCTGCCGCACGGCGACCTCCTTCCTGGGCGCAGCCGACCCCAAGAGCGAGGATCTCTCCCCCGAGACCGAACTGCTCAAGGCCAAGGAACTGTTCGCGGTCATGCCGGCTGTCGTCTGCTACAACCAGCGTCGCCGCCGGGGCCAGAGCATCATTGCCCCGCGCGAAGACCTGGACTACTGCGATAACTTCCTCTACATGGCCTTCGGCGAAGTCCCGGCCCCCGAGGTCAAGACCGCTTTCAACGTCTCCATGGTCATGTACGCCGAGCACTCCTTCAACGCCTCTACCTTCACCGCCCGCGTCATTACCTCCTCCCTCTCAGACCTGCACTCAGCCATCACCGGCGCTATCGGTGCCCTTAAGGGCCCCCTGCACGGGGGTGCCAACGAGGCCGTGCAGCACACCTTCGATGAAATCGGTGTGATTGAGGGTGAGTCCCAGGCGGACGCTAAGGCCCGTGCAAAGGCATGGATGGAGGCCGCCCTAGCAGAGAAGAAGAAGATTATGGGCTTCGGCCACCGGGTCTACAAGAACGGCGACTCCCGTGTGCCCACCATGCAGAAGTCCTTCTTCGACATGGTCGAATACTACGGCCGCCACGACATTATCGGTCTCTACCAGGGGCTGGCTGAAGCAATGGACGAGGCTAAGGGAATCAAGCCCAACCTGGATTACCCCGCTGGCCCCACCTACCACCTGATGGGCTTTGATACCCCCACTTTCACCCCCATCTTCGTGGCTTCCCGCATCACCGGCTGGACCGCCCACATCTTGGAGCAGCGCGCAGCGAATTCGCTGATCCGCCCGCTCTCTGCCTACAACGGTGTGGACGAGCGCCACCTGAGCTAAGGCCCTTTGGTGCACAGAAAGGCCGGCTGGTTCAGAGATAACTCGTCTCTGAACCAGCCGGTCTAGTCTATAAATGCAGAAATTTTCTGCCCTTTTTACTAGCGGGCGCGGGGGTGGCTAGCTGCAAAGACCTCGCGCAGGGTATCGGCGGTGACCTTGGTATAGACCTGGGTTGTTGTCACCGAAGCATGCCCCAGAAGTTCCTGCACCACGCGAATGTCGGCCCCGCCCTCAAGCAGGTGGGTTGCGAAGGAGTGGCGCAGGGTATGCGGAGAAATCTCAGCCCGAATTGTCGCCCGTTCAGCGTGGTTTTTAAGGATAAGGTAGGCCCCCTGCCGGGTGATACGCCCGCCTCTCGCATTGAGAAAGAGGGCAGCGTTTCCCCTGCCGCGGGAGGCGAGCGCCGGGCGTCCGCGCACCAGGTAGTCGTCGATGGCCCGGGCAGCGTAGGAGCCAACAGGCACTACTCTCTCCTTGTTGCCTTTACCAAAGAGTCTCACGACGGCGGGCAGCTGGGGGTTTTCTTCCGTGGGGTTCCGATCGATGACTAGGTCATCGATATCAACCGTGATAGCTTCGCTGATGCGGGCACCCGTGGAGTAGAGGAATTCGAGCAGGGCCCTATCGCGTAGACCCGCGGGGGTGGCAGGGTCGGGGCTTTCCAGCAGGCGGGTGATGTCGGCCAGGGGCAGGGCCTTGGGCAGGCGGGCGGCAGGGGTGGGCGGACGGACGGTCGCCGCGGGGTCTGTGGGTGTGGTGCCTTCGCGGTACCAGAAGGAGTGGGCGCCGCGCACGCCGCTGATGATGCGGGCGACCGATTTCGCTGCGAGGTCTGCTCCCCCGTCCTTGCCCGGGGCAGAGCAGTGGGCGGCGAAGTCGCGCACGTGTTTTTTGGTGATGGTATCCGGGTCGATCACGCCCTGGCCTGCCAGGTAGGTACTGTAGCGGGTGAGGTCGCGGCGGTAGGCTGCCTGGGTATTGGCGGCTAGGCCGCGTTCGATGGCCAGGTGGTTGAGGTAGGCCTCGATGGCCCTATCGAGCGGGGTCGGTGCAGCCAGTGCGCTGGGGGCCACCTTAGAGACCTTCGGCGGGGCGGATTTCGCCGCGGTAGTTTGCCTCGCGCAGGGCGGGGTGGGCGGTGAAGGGGGCGGACGCCGGGTAGAGGGTTTCGAAGTTACGGCGGGCTGCAGCGTCGGCGGCAAGAATCGCGTTGGTGGAGGCGGCGTTGTGGATTCGCCCGGCTAGCACAGCGCGGACGGCCTCATCGAGGGGCACCCAGCGCTGCACGATTTCTGATTCTTCGTGAACCCGCTCTTCGCGGTCTTCAGCAGGAATGGCGCTGAGGTCGCGGGCCAGGTAGATGCGGCAGGCCTCGCCCATGCCACCGGGTGAGTTGTAGAACTCCATGAGGGTATCCCACCGGGCGGCTTGGAGGTCAGTTTCTTCTGCCAGTTCTCGGGCAGCTGCATGGACGGGGTCTTCCCCGTCAATATCGAGCAGGCCAGCTGGGATTTCCCAGAGGTTGGCGCGCACGGGGTGGCGGTACTGGTTGATGAGCAGTACCTCGTTCTTGTCGTTGAGAGCCAGGACGGCAACCGCCCCGGGATGCAACAGAAAATCTCGTTCGAAAGGCTCGGCGCCTTCATCCAGTGCTATCCCTTCGCGGATGACGTCCCAGACGTAGCCCTCAAATTTGGTGGTGCGGCTGGTGACATAGCGGGGGTTGGCGATATCGGCGATGGTTTCCTGGGCTGCGGCGAGTGCCGGGGCATCGAGGCGGGGGGCGTCCCCCACCTCATACGAGAGATTCTGTTGCATACCTTAGAACAGTACTAGCCGTTCTTGCGGGCCTCAAGCGCCGCCTTAATCAGTCCGGCGAAGAGGGGGTGGGGGCGGGTGGGGCGGGAGCGGTATTCGGGGTGGGCCTGGGTGGCGATGTAGTAGGGGTGCTCGCTCACGGGCAGCTCTACGAACTCCACCAGGGAGGAATCAGGAGAGGTACCGGAGATAACCAACCCGGCTTCTTCCAGCTGCTGGCGGTAATCGTTGTTGACCTCGTAGCGGTGGCGGTGGCGCTCCGCTACCTCGGTTGCCCCGTAGACGCTTTCAGCCAGGGAACCGGCAGCCAGGGTCGCCGGGTAGAGGCCCAGGCGCATGGTACCACCCAGGTCACCGGCGCCGTCCACGAAGGCCTTCTGCTCTTCGATGGTAGCGATCAGCGGTGAGGCAGTCTCGGGGTCAAACTCGGTGGATGAGGCGTCCTTGATACCAAGTACGTTGCGGGCGTATTCGAGCACCATGGACTGCAACCCTAAGCAGATACCCAGGGTAGGAATCTTGTGTTCGCGGGCGTGGCGCAGGGCGCCAATCTTGCCGTCGAGGCCACGGATGCCAAAGCCACCGGGCACGAGAATGGCGTCCATGCCGCGCAGCTGGTGGGCGGCGTCCTCCTGGCTTGCGCAGAGGTCGGCGGCAACCCACTTGATGTTGACCTTGGCGTCGTTAGCAAAGCCGCCGGCACGCAGGGCCTCGGTGACCGAGAGATAAGCGTCGGGTAGGTCGATGTACTTACCGACCAGGGCAACGTTGACCTCGGTTTTGGGGGTGTGGACGGCGCTCAGCAGCTTATCCCACTGGGTGAAGTCAACGGGCTCGGCGTCGATGCCCAGGTAGTCCAGGATGTAGGCGTCCAGGTTCTGGCTGTGCAGGGTCTTGGGGATGTCGTAGATGCTGGGGGCATCTGCGCAGGAGATGACGGCCTCGGGCTCAACATCGCAGGCGTGGCCGATTTTGATCTTGTGGGATTCGGGTACTTCGCGCTCACAGCGCAGAATCAGACCGTCGGGAATGATACCCAGGCCGCGCAGGGCAGCAACGGAGTGCTGGGTGGGCTTAGTTTTCAGTTCACCGGACGGCCCGATGAAGGGAACCAGGGAGACATGCAAAAAGAAGACATTGCGGCGGCCCACATCGCGGCGCACCTGGCGGGCAGCTTCAAGGAAGGGCA
Source organism: Rothia sp. L_38 (assembly GCF_050689125.1). Taxonomy (NCBI): domain Bacteria; kingdom Bacillati; phylum Actinomycetota; class Actinomycetes; order Micrococcales; family Micrococcaceae; genus Rothia; species Rothia sp. L_38. The sequence goes on from NZ_JBOEQD010000003.1 coordinate 241,092, forward strand.
GGGATTCAATGTCGCCCACGGTGCCACCGATTTCGGTGATGATGATGTCGGGGGCGTTCTCGCCTTCGGCGGGCAGGCGCATGCGGCGCTTGATTTCGTCGGTGATGTGGGGAATGACCTGTACGGTATCGCCCAGGTATTCACCGCGGCGTTCCTTGGCGATGACGTGGGAGTAGACCTGACCGGTGGTGACGTTGGCTGCCTGGGAGAGGTTCTCGTCGAGGAAGCGTTCGTAGTGGCCGATGTCGAGGTCGGTTTCTGCCCCGTCGTCGGTGACGAATACCTCACCGTGCTGGAAGGGGTTCATGGTGCCGGGGTCGACATTGAGATAGGGGTCGAGCTTCTGCATGGTCACTGAGAGACCGCGGGAGCGAAGAAGTCGGCCGAGAGATGAGGCTGAGAGGCCTTTGCCGAGAGATGATGCTACGCCGCCGGTGACGAAAATCTGGCGGGTGACTTTACCGTTGTTTGATGCGTTTGTATCTACCACGGAATTCCAGCCTATCACCGTTTCTGTTTCGCGCGTGTAAACACTGCGGGGCAGGGCCCGGTGGGCGGACGCCTGCCCCGGCTTCTGCTGAGCAGGTAGGGCACCTGCCCGGGGGCTAGATCTGACCGGCGTCGGCCAGGAGTTCTCGGGCGTGTTCCTGGGCTGCTGCCGACTGGTCGTGGCCAGAGAGCATTCGGGCAAGCTCTACGACTCGTTCCTCGGGTGTGAGAACCTGCACACGAGAGAGGGAGCCGTCATCGTTTTTGCGTACCAGGATGTGCTGGTCGGCAAAGGCTGCTACCTGGGGCAGGTGGGTGACTACCAGTACCTGCACGTTCTTAGCGAGCATAGCCAGGCGGCGACCGATTTCGATGGCTGCCTTACCGCCGACGCCGGAGTCCACCTCGTCAAAGATGAAGGTGGGCACGGGGTCTACTTCTGAGAGCACCACTTCGAGGGCCAGCATCACGCGGGAAAGCTCACCACCCGAGGCACCCTTGCCCAGAGGGCGGGGGACGGCCTGGGCGTGGGGAGCCAGCATGAAGGTCACCGCGTCCTTACCGTAGCGGTGGAACTTTTCGGTTTCTTCTACCTCGACCACCAGCGAAGCATTCGGCATGGCCAGAGCTGAAAGTTCTTCGCTGACGGCCGCTGCCAGTTTGCGGGCTGCCTTGGTGCGCAGGTCGGTGAGATCCGCAGCCTGCTCCCCCAGGGTCTCGCGCAGCTGGCGCAGCTCGGCTTCCAGGGCCTCCTGGCGGGCCGGGTCATCTGAGAGGGTTTCCAGGCGGGCCCGAGATTCTTCTGCCCAGGCCAGTACCTCTGCAATATCAGCCCCGTACTTGCGGGTCAGGCTCTTGAGCTGGGCCCGGCGGTGCTCGACCTCAGCGAGGCGTTCTGGCCCCTCGGTATCTAGTCCCGAAGTGTAGGCCGAGATTTCTTCGGCAATATCGGTCACATGAATCAGCGCCTCGTTCAGCCGTCCAGCGAGAGCTGCCAGGTCGGCGTCCGCATCTGCCTCTGCGGCCAGGGCGGTGCGGGCGGCATCGAGCAGCCCCAGCACGTTGGGCTCGTCCGCGTCCCCGTATTCGGTGCCTGACAGAGCGGCGGACGCCGTCGCCGCAGCTAGACGCAGGGACTCAACGTTAGCCAGTTTTTGGCTTTCTGCCCGCAGGGCCTCATCTTCGCCCTCGGCAGGTTGCACCGAATCGATTTCTGCTAGAGCCCCTTGCAGGGTCTGGGCTTCCAGCGCGCGGGCGCGGGTATTTTCGCGGACGTCGCGAAGTTCCCCGGCTGCCTGACGGTAGCGCTCGTAGTTGACGGTGTAGGCCGCCAAAAGCTTTTCAAGTTTTTTCCCGGCGTAGGAGTCCAAAGCGTGACGCTGTTCGGCGGCGTCCTTGAGGCGCAGCTGGTCGGACTGGCCGTGGACCGCAACCAGGGTATGGCCGATATCGGCCAGCGTGCCGATAGGGGCAGAGACACCGCCCACGTGGGCGCGGGAGCGACCGGCGGCACTGACGGTGCGGGCCAAAAGCAGCTCGGCAGAACCGCCGTCGAGCTCCTCAACCGAACCACCGGCGTCCTCGGCCAGGGTTAGGGCGCGATGCCCCTGAGGCAGGCGGATAACGGCCTCAGCCAGGGCGTTTTTAGCGCCGTTGCGCACGCTAGAGGCATCGGAGCGAGCGCCCAACAGCATACCCAGAGCCGTCACGACCATGGTTTTACCGGCGCCAGTCTCACCGGTCAGCACCGAGAAGCCGGGTTCAAGAGGCAGGCGGGCATCGGTAATAACGCCCAAATCGCGCAGGTGAATTTCTTCAATCACGTGGGAAAACTTTCTTGACGAGGTTAGTCGTTACGGATAACGGTCAGGGCGCTGGTCGCAGGCCCGGGGGTGTGGGGGCCGCGCCAGCCCGCAATGGGTAGCTCGAACTTCTTGACCAGGCGTTCTGAGAAGGGGGCCGGGTGCATACGGGCCAGGCGGACGGGCTTGGACGAGCGGGTTACCTCGACGCGGGCCCCGGGAGGCAGGTCGCGGGTACGGCGTCCGTCGCACCAGAGCACACCTTCTGCCCCGTTGGTGGAGATCAGCTCTACCGCCATCATCGAGGTCGGTGCGGTCACCAGGGGGCGGGCAAAAAGAGCGTGGGCTGAGAGGGGCACCATCAGCATAGCCTCAACGCTGGGCCAGACAACCGGGCCGCCGCCAGAGAAGGCGTAGGCGGTTGATCCGGTCGGGGTTGCCAGCACCACACCATCACAGCCAAAGGACGAGAGCGGGCGCCGGTCTACCTCAATGACCACCTCGATCATTTTTTCGCGGTTGCCCTTTTCAACGCTGGCCTCGTTGAGAGCCCAGGTTTCAAGAATTTTCTGGCTGCCGTCCCAGACCTTCACATCAATCGCCATGCGCTCTTCGACCGTATAGTCGCCCGAGACCACTCGCTCAACGGTTTCGGTTAGGTCGAATTCTTCGGCCTCTGCAAGAAACCCTACGTGGCCAAGGTTGACGCCGATGAGGGGTATCTGGGTGTGGCGAATCATCTCGGCAGCGCGCAGAATCGACCCGTCACCGCCCAGCACCATACCCAGCTCGATATCTTTGAGCGCCACAGACTCGTGGGCCACCGCCACGGGGACGGGGTTCTCCCACTTTTCGGTCAGGGCTTCCAGGTCAGCGCGGTTCATCACGGGCACCAGGCCAGCCCGGTGCAGCTGCGTGCAGGTAGCACGAGCAGCGTTGCGGGCCTCAAGACGGCCGGTATGGGCGAAGACAAGAATATTGCGCTCCCCCGGTGTCTTGGTCTGCTGGGGTGTGAGGGCGGTGTCAGGTGTTTCGTTCACACTTTTAGGCTAGCTGACCGTAGGCAGTTTTGCTGTTTTTCTGGGCCCAACACACCGTATTTTTTCGAATATTTATTCGATTTCAGGTGCGAGGGGAGCGGCAGATTCCTCCACAGCGGGCTTACGGCACCAGAGGAAAAACTCCACATTACCGTCCTGCCCGGGCAGAGGACTTTCCTGTTCCCCGAGCACGTGCAGGCCGGCGTCCTGCGCTGCTGCGCGGACGGACGCCACGGCGTCCGCTCTCACCTCAGGGTCAGTTACCACCCCGCCCTTGCCGATGCGGGCCGGGCCCACCTCAAACTGGGGTTTGACCATGAGCAGCAGGTCCCCACCTGCGGCCGTTGCCCGAGCCAGCGGCTCAACAACCTTGGTTAGGGAGATAAAGCTCAGGTCTGAGACCGTAAGGGCTACCTGCCCGCCGATATCGTCGGGGCTCATGTGCCGCACGTTCATGCCCTCATAAACGTCAACGGCCGGGTGGTTCCGGATCTGCTCGACCAGCTGGTCGTGCCCCACATCAACCGCCGCAACCTGGCTGGCACCCCGACGCAGGAGCACGTCGGTAAAACCGCCGGTAGAGGCACCTGCGTCCAGGCAGAATTTACCGGCAACGGTGATTTCTGGGAAGGCGTCCAGCGCCCCGGCCAGCTTATGCCCGGCGCGGCTCACATACTCGGTCAGCTCGCTGCGGCGGACGCGGACGCGGTCCCCCTCCTTCAGCTTTTGGGCTGGCTTCGTCACGGTTCGGCCGTTCACGCTGATGTGCCCGCCCTCAACCATCTTGGCCGCCAGCGTGCGGGAGCGGGCAATCTTTGCCTGCACCATGTACTGGTCCAGTCGCATGTTCTTCCTTCCCGCTCCGCACTCGGCTCTAGCGGCTTGAATCTAGGTCTTCTTTGAGGGCGGACGCCAGCTGGCCCAGCCTCTCGATGCGTTCGGTGGCGTCCAGGGCCAGGGCAGCTGTCAGCGCCGCCTCGAACTCGGGGTCGAGAGCCTCGGCTTCTTCAGTCGGTAGCCCCGAAACTGCCTTTTCTTCGAGACTCTGGGCGGTTTCGTCCGCGCCCTTAGCCACGGTGCACCTGGCTAGGAGACACCGGGGCGGACGCATCGGGGTGGGCAGCCCACCAGGCTGCGCAGGCCACACGCCAGCTATCAATCTCGCTGCCCTCACCGGTGATGGTGAGTTCGGTATCGGTTGCCTCAGCGGACCAGCCTGCGCCCCAGGCGCTCATACCGGTTGCTGTAGCCTGCGCCTGGATCTGGGGATAGTCCTCAAAGAAACCGGCGAGGTCTTCCAGAATATAGGTAGGACGCTCCAGCGGAATAGCCGCCAGAATGCTCTGGTAGGTCTCCACCCCGGTCATAACCACGGCCGTCGCCATCGCAGCACGGTTACCGCCCTGGATATCGGTATCCAGGCGGTCGCCCACCACCACAGGACGCTGAGAGTTCAGTTTCTGGGCGGCGGTGACAAAAATAGGTGACTCCGGCTTACCAGCTACCTGCGGGGTGCGCCCGGTAGCCGTCGCTACAGCCCCCACCAGGGTGCCGTTACCGGGGGCGATGCCACGTTCCTTCGGGATAGTGAAATCGGTGTTCGAGGCAACCCACAGCACCTTCTCATCGGCCAGTGTGTAGGCGGCTTCAGCGAGATCTTCCCACACGATCTTGGGATTGAAGCCCTGGGCCACAGCTACCGGCTCATCAGCCTGGCTATTGACGGGGGTTAGCCCGGCAGCCGCTACGCAATCGGCGAGAGCCTGCGCCCCGGTAATCAGCACCTTAGCCCCCGCAGGGAGCTGGGCCTTCAGCAGCTCAGCAGCAGCCTGGGCTGAGCTAATCACATGGTCGGCATCGGTGTTGACGCCGAGTTCCACCAGGTGATCAGCAACGGCCTGGACGCTGCGCGAGGCATTGTTGGTCACGAAGGCTACCGGTACCCCGGCATCCTGTGCCCTGTTCAGAGCCTCAGGGGCACCTTCAATAGCGAAGGGTCCGGCATACACTACACCATCAAGGTCAGAGAGAATAGCGTCGTGGGCTGCCAGCAGCATTAGTCGCGGTCCTCCTCAGCAGCTTCAGCAGACAGCTCGAAGAGGGCTTCTTCCTCTGCCTGGTCTTCGCTCACTACGGTTTCAGTGGCCGTCAGGGTTTCGTCGACCTCAAAAAGGGCGCCATCTTCGTTTGCTTCAGGCTCTTCTGCCGTTACTGCATCGGCAGCCTCGGTTTCGGTGGCTTCAGCAGCGTCTGCTTCCGCGTCGGCCTCTACAGCTTCAGCAGCCGGTGCCTGGGCTTCAGCGGCTTCAAGATCAACGGAGGGTTCTTCGGGTTCAAGCAGGTCCTGCTCAGTGAAAATATCGAAGATTTCAGGTTCAACAAAGTCACCCTGGCCTAGAGCGGCCTCAGTCATCAGGGCAAGGCGCGCCCAACGGGCTGCTTCCTTGCTACGCCCGTCCTGCTCCAGCAGTTCAGCATAGGTGTTGAAGAGGCGGGGTGAGTAGTCGAACCCGCGCTTGGGGTTCAGCTCAGGAATCTCAAGGGCCTTCAGAGCCTTCTTCAGCTCGCCCTGGTCGCTGTAGATACCGGAGACAACGATAGCGACCTCAGAGCGGACGGCGGCAGGTACCTCTTCGTTCTTCGCTTCTTCAGCCAGGGTCAGGGCCTTTTCGATACGTCCCAGGGCACGCTCGCAGTCTACGAGCAGCGCTAGGTGCTCGTTGGAGCCCGAGATACGGCGGTGGGTGCGCAGTTCACGCAGGGCCAGTTCAAAGTCCTCTGCAGCGTAGGCTGCGATACCGACGACCTCGCGGACGACGCCGATTCGGCCTGCGCGCTTTGAGGCAGCAACAGCGTGTTCCAGGGCGAAGTCGGGGTCGATGTCGAGGTAACGGCCGACCATGACCAGATGCTTGGCTACGGTGTCTGCGTTCTGGGCTTCTAGCTGGCGCAGGGCACGCAGGGTCCAGTTTTCGAGTTCCTTGCCGGTGACGTCAGTGTCGATTTCGGGTGCGTTCTTTGACGGACGGTAGTCACCGCTGGGATTCTTTGCCTCAGCAGTAAAGTTACGGTCTTTGCGCTCCCCCTGGAAGCCGCGCTTATTCTGGTCGCGGTCGAAGTTCTTGCGGGGGCCATTACCCTTACGGTCGAAGGAGCGCTCCCCGCGGCCGTTACCGTTGTTTTTACGGTCGTCGAAGCGCTTGCCACCGCCGCGGTTCTTATCGAAGGGCTTCTTCTTGTCGCCGTAGGGGCGGTCGCCGTCGCGCTTGGTGTAGCCGCTGTCGTTACGGTCGGAGCGGTCGCTGCGGTAGGGGCGTGAGGAGTTACGGTCGTTGTTCTTCTTGTAGCCACCGCGGTTTTTATCTGAGTGGTTACGTGAGTATTCAGCCAAGTGAGCTCCTCTATGGTGTTTGTGGTGGGGGTTGGGCTCTTTTTGCCCTGTTTTTAATGCTAGGTTCTAGTTTATCTGGCTTGGGGTACCTTGCGTAGGGGCTGCCTGGTCTTACCGGTGCGTTTTCAGGCACACAGCGTCACTCTTGGCCGTCGCTTTAAAACAAAAAAGGGCTCGGAGCGATAACTCCGAGCCACAAACAAAAAGAGCCCGAGCTATAAAGCTCAGGCTCTTCCTG